>JANNFT010000513.1:0-2851 GCA_031380185.1 Pseudomonadota bacterium | reverse complement strand
CAAAAATCACGGTGTTGCAGGCCGGCAATAACTCCCCTGCCCCTTCGTCGCGCAACATCACGTCGGCGAAAAACAAATGATGGTTGACCACGACGATGTCCGCGTCCAGCGCGGCTTTGCGCGCCTTCAGCACGAAACAGTCGCGGTGAAATGAACAATCCTGGCCGAGACAATTGTCGCGCGTAGAGGTGACTTGCGACCAAACGGCCGACGTTTCCGAAACGCTACTCAGTTCCGCTTTATCACCGCTGTGGGTACGTTTCGCGAACGCCACAATCTCCTGTAGCGAATGCACATCGTGACGGCTCATAAACCGGCCTTCGTGTTGTGCGCGCTCGAGATAATAGTGACAAACGTAGTTTGCACGCCCCTTCAATAACGCGATGTTGACCGGCACTTTGAGCGCATTTCGCACCAATGGAATATCGCGGTCGAACAATTGATCTTGCAGCGTCTTCGTTCCGGTCGAGATAATGACTTTGCCGCCAAGCAACAGCGCCGGTACGAGATAGGCAAAGGTCTTGCCGGTTCCCGTGCCCGCTTCAGCGATCAGAACTTGTTGTGTCTCCATCGCGTTGGCGATCGCTTGCGCCATTTCGATTTGTTGTTCACGCGGTTTATAGCCGGCCATCGATTGCGCAAGCAAACCCGTTTCTGCGAAGACCGCAGCAATGTGTTCCATTTCCTTTATTTACGCAGGTGTGAGGTTAAGTTTACCGGCAGCGTCATTCGCGTCTTTCGGCCAAATGAACACGCGGTTGCAAGGTAATACGCGATAGTAGTTCTGCGGAAAAAAGATCTCGCGTGTGGTCATGTCGACACAAAACCGCTCGATCCACCCCATGCGATCTCCCTCGCTTAACTTTTTGCCGTTTTCCAAGTCATTGGTGATCTCCCACAATCGGAAACACATGCGAAATTCGTAGCCGGTCAGTGACAGCGGATCGGCGTAGGTTCCGCGTTTTTGCAGCATTGCATCTTCCGCGACCGATTGAAATAAAACCAAGTCCGAATATTTCGGCAGGCTCGGGTAAATCGGAAAAGGCGCGGCCCAGCCACCATCGACCATCAGCAAATTAAATGTCGCCCGTTGCAGCGGCGTCATCGCCGCTAATTCTTCTGCCGTGTACGACGGCGCGACATAAGCAAGCACGCGGCCGTACTGATCGAATTTCTCATCGGCGCTGCGCAAAAACAGCGCACGCTTGCGACCATTCGGTTTAGTGAGTTTGGCGTCGAGCAAATCCTGGAATGCCTGTGCGGCAAGGTCACCCTGTTGTTTCTGCAACGATCCGGCGCTCCCCGTCGCAAGCTTCGGTCGCAGAAAATCAGCCAACGCGGCATCGATCGGCGCTTTGCCTTGTTGCATCCATTCTGCAAGTTGGGTTAGTTTTTCATCGTGTTTGGCTGGGCTTTGCGTGCCGGGATAGTGTATTTCCGGCGTGTCGATACTCAACATGCGAATCGAAAACGAAACCTGTGGCGTATCGCCATCGGAGACCTTAGTGAGTTGGTTAGTCCCCAATGAATCCAGTTCGAAACCCGCCGGATTCCAAAACAGATTGACTTTAGCCATTGCTATTTCTCCTTCGCAAGATTGAAGATTTCCACCGGCTCGATCGCGTTCGGCAAATTGAAACCGAATACCTTGGCATAAAAATATAACTCGGCGTCGAGCGCGCGCTGCAAAGTTTCGCTGCGCCGAAATCCGTGTTGCTCGCCGGCAAATTCGATGTAGGCTACCGCCAGGCTTTTACGCTTTAGCGCGTCCACCATGGCTCGCGCTTGATTCGGCGGAACGACTTTATCATCCAAACCCTGCAAGAAAATCGCCGGCACGTTCAAACGTTCGACATAATTTATCGGCGAACGCTCGAAATACAATTTTTTCGCGCCCGGCCATGGCCCGACCAAACGATCCAAATAACGCGATTCGAACTTATGCGTATCCGCCGCCAGGGCGCTAAGATCGCTGACGCCATAGTAACTCGCGCCCGCTTTAAAACAATCGTGAAAAGTCAGCGCGCAAAGCGTCGTGTAGCCACCGGCGCTATTGCCGCGGATGATGAGCCGCTCACCATCGACCCGTCCGCGCTGAGCGAGAAACTGCACGCCATTGACACAATCTTCGACGTCTACAATGCCCCACGCGCCGTTCAGGCGGCGCCGATAGTCGCGTCCAAAACTGCTGCTGCCGCCATAGTTGACATCGAGCACGGCGAAGCCGCGACTGCTCCAATATTGAATACCGAGCTTCAATGCATTAGTGGTCGCCGAGGTCGGGCCGCCGTGGCTAATGACGATCAGTGGTGGCCGCTCATCTTCGGCCGCCGTGAAATCTGGATTAAAGGGCGGATAAAAATAACCGTACGCGCTAAGTTCGTTGGCGCTTGGAAATTCGAGAGTTTCAGGCGTCGAGAAATAGTCCGCCGTTATCGAATTCGAGCTGGCGCGACGAATAATCTGCATGCGCCCATCAGCCAATTCAAGCTCGATGACGGCGTCGACTTCTTTAGGCGCCGCGGCGCTGAACACGACACGAGTTCCGTGTGCGCAAAGGAAACCAATATCCGAAAATGGTGCTTCGATCGCGCTGAATTTTCTGGCGGTAAGATCAATTCTGCCGAGCGACCACACGCCACGAACGCAATAGCTGCAGACTATTTCATTGGTGTCGGTAAACGCATAAGTCGATAATCCAAACACCCATTGCGGTAACCCGAATTCCGCCGCCATTGGGCAGACCGCATCGACCTCAGCATTGCGCGAACGGTAAATATTCCACCAGCCGGAGCGGTCCGAGACAAAAAACAGTTCGCCGCTAGGTGACCATTCCGGCTGAAAAATAGAT
>JANNFT010000505.1:0-2431 GCA_031380185.1 Pseudomonadota bacterium | reverse complement strand
TTCCATTCCAACGAGTTGCAACGCTGCCCTGCGCCGCCAGAACCGCGCAATCCGCCCCGTAGCGGATTCTCACCAAATGGGTGAGCACACAAGTTATGAATAATTTTGTTGGAAACATGATATTGAATAACTGAAGGAGCGGTCAACTGCCGTTTCTCGGTTTAACATTCGATCGATTAAACGAATATCACCGACGGATGATACTCTTTCGGCCAGGCGCTTCACAAACGTTTGACCGCACTATAGCGACGCGATAAAGTTACTGAGCGCGAAACGCTAAACCGACGTCAAACGACTAACTTGATTTCCCAACGAGGCAACCCATGAAACATCGCATCGACCCCGACGGCGCACGCCTTCCGATCAAACTGGATACGACCTCAAACGGCGAATTTCTTCCCGTGCCATTGTCTGACGTAAACCGTGCCGCGAACCGCCTTGCGCACGATGAAGCCGATCGGAACGCCAAACGTTTAGCTTTACCGCGGCGAGATTTTCTCCTCTCGGCTTGCGGCGCCGCCAGCACCTTGCTGGCATTCAATCAAGCCAACGCCACAGCCGGCAAGCGTGGCGGATGGTTTGATTTGGATAAAGAGGCGGCGCTGGATCAGCAACTCGCTGCCGCGAGCGTCGAGGGAAAGGCGTTCATCTTCGACGTGCAAGGCCACTTCGTCAATCCCCAAGGGGCTTGGTTGAAGACTTTGCCTCCCGACGCGCAACCGCTTAAATTCGCCACCAAAACCGCTTGTGATTACGCCAAGGACCCCGGCGATCGAAGCTATCTGCGCTGCCTGAATCACGAAGAATTTATTAAAGACGTGTTTCTTGATAGCGATACCGACATGATGGTGCTGTCATTCGTGCCATCGCGCCGCGACGCCGAGCCGCTCACCATCGAAGAAGCCGACGCCACGCGCCGCATCGTCGATCGCATGGAAGGCACGCATCGTTTGCTGTTGCATGGCCGAGTGAATCCCAACCAACCCGGCGACATCGAAGCGATGGATGAACTGAAGGAACGCTGGGGCGTGAGCGCATGGAAGACCTACACGCAATGGGGACCCGACAAGAAAGGATATTTTCTGTCGGACGAACCGGGCACGCGCTTGATCGAGAAGGCGCGCAAGCTTGGTGTAAAAGTCCTGTGCGTGCACAAAGGTATTCCGTTCGGTAAGCAATCGTACCAACATAGTCAGTGCAGTGACATCGGCATCGTCGCCAAGCGCTATCCGGACATGAAGTTCATCGTCTATCACTCCGGGTTTGTCGCGACCAATCCGGAGCTGGCTTACGATGAAAGTGGCAATAGCGACGGCATCGATACACTAGTGAATTCGCTTCTGAAAAACGGCGTGGCGCCGAATAGCAATGTCTACGCGGAGTTGGGCAGCACCTGGCGATTTGCGCTGCGCGATCCCGACACCGCGGCGCATACGCTCGGCAAGCTGTTGAAGTACGTCGGCGAAAACAACGTGCTGTATGGTTCCGACTCGATTTGGTACGGCTCCCCGCAAGATCAAATTCAAGGACTGCGCACGTTTCAGATCTCGACGCAGTTCCAGGAACGCTACGGCTATCCTCCGCTTACAGCCGAACTACGCGCAAAAATTCTCGGCCTGAATGCGACCAAACCCTACGGGATCAGCGCGGACGAAGTAAAGAAAATCGCACGCAACGATCGTATCGCCCGCGACAAGGTCGCCTACAGCGAATGGCGGGAACCACACTTTCTGACCCACGGCCCGAAAAGCCGGCGCGAGTTTTTGAATCTGTTGCGCTGGAACGGTGGCGAACGGGCCTAGAAAATTTCACAGTCCGGATACGGCTTGAACGTCGTCACTTAGATCGAAACTAAGGTGATCGGTATTGTTGATGCGGGTCACTCGATGCGGCGGTTCAGCGGAAAACACCGTCACAGAGGTGTTTCCAATTCGCTGCGGAGCGTCGATACCTTCGGCCAACGCCAAGTGTTGCTGTAGTAACGTACGAATGAAAAATCCGTGGGTAACGACCACGAGGTCGCCGTCAGTGGCCGCGTGGGATTGACACATCAACGCCAACCCTTGCGCAACTCGGGAGCGGAATTCGGCCATCGATTCTCCAGCGGGCGGCGCCTGTTCCATTGTGACCGGATCAAATCCGAGCCCGTCGTAAGCGCATCCGCGCAGGTCGCCAAAATTACGTTCCTGCAGCAATGAACTGTTACCTATCGCGAGCCCAATTCCCGACGCAATCGTCTCGGCAGTCTGCATCGCGCGAGCCAGATCGCTACTGATGATTCCGCCGACTTTCGTGTTAGCGAGCCGCATGGCGACGGCTTGAGCCTGCCGGCGACCGCGGTCACTCAGCGGCGTATCGGCTGGCTGTAGCACACGAGCAGCGTTCAGCGCAGTCTCGCCATGACGAATGAGAATGATCGACATAGAGGGGA
>JANNFT010000491.1:0-1678 GCA_031380185.1 Pseudomonadota bacterium | reverse complement strand
GTCCGCCATGCAGCCAGGAAGATCGGCCCAGGTGATGAGAAACCCACCACCTTCGTGGTCGGTCAACGGGCGAATCTCGAATGCGTAGTTTTCAAAGCTTGGTAATTGCTGTTTCATGCGCCGCTCTCAATTTCATTGATCAGTTCCAAAAATTTGAGCACGTACACCGGTTTGATCGGTTTGCGCGCCGGTACGCTTAGCGCGCGATAGCCGAGGCGGGATGCTGAAAAATCACGTGGCTGCCGCCGGACTTTCTCACCGTTATCGCGCAATCTTGCGCGACAACTTCGAAGTCGTCGATGCGCCAATCGCGCGGATTGTTGCGCATTTTTTGTAGAATTTTAGTCGCGCTACTCATGAAAACAATAATATCACCAACGATACTAATGCTCAAAGCCAGAACGTGTGTTATTGCGATTGGTTGCGCCCTTAAGAGCTTGCGGCGCTGTCCCGAACGCGTTAGAGTTAGCCACTTCGCCGACCGGCTGATCCGTGAGCATGCTCAAGCTTTCCACTCGAAATTTTTTGATTGCCCTCGCCCTATTCGCCGTAGTGATACTTGCGGCATCCGCGCTGAATAATCGAAAGCCTGCGCCCGCAGACATTGCTGCCGACGCCGCCCAGCCAACTTCAGTCGCCACGAAGATCAACGCCATGTATACGCCGGGCTTGTCGCCTGACCGGCGCGCATTCAGCGCTGCGGAAGAAGCCTACTCGGTGAATTTGTGGCGTATTCATGACAAGGTCAAAACCAGTTCGGTGCAACTAAGCTTCGCCGGCTTGTCATACAAATTGAAAGAGTTGGATCGCGCCGGCGTCAAAGCTAAAATTGAACCGCAGGCCGAAATCTATCGCAACGCCTTGCACGATCTCGGCCTCCTTTTCGTCCCGGAGTCGCTGAAAGAATTGCATCAGACCTATGTCAAAGCCGTGAATTTTTATGCCGACGCATCGCAAGACATGATCAAGATTGCCGCTGACGGCGACGAGCAACATTTACTCGACGCCCATGGCAAAACCAATCAAGCGGGTACACTGTTGCTAAAAGTCGGCGCGGAATTATGGCCCGGCGAATTTAAGCCGAATTAGTTTTATTTCGACGCTGTCCGGCTCAGCGGTGTCGATTGGTCGTAAGCGTGAAGTGAGCCACTCAACAAATTCTGGAGGATGTCATGAAAAAAGTTTCGAGTACGTCAGGCTTAATCGCCGCATTGGGACTGGCTAGCGCGTTGCTCGCACCCGTCGCGGCGCAGGCGGCGGATGAGGTGTATTCCGTTTGGTTGGTTGAAAATAGTCGTTTCATGAATGTGCCGTTCGGCGCATTCCAACCGGATCGCGCCTACGTGCCCAGCGCCCCAGCCGGTGGACCCAATGGTATTAACACTGTCGATCTGCCGGTGAACGTCGGCGTGATCAAAGGCGCGGGCAAAGAAATTATCCTGTATGACAACGGCTGGAACGCGACGGATTATCACAAGGCCACCGGTACGGCGCATTGGTCGCCGCTGTCGAAGCAACTCGGCCAACTCGGGATCAATGCCGCTGACGTAACGAAGGTCATCGTCGGTCACGGTCACTGGGATCACGCCGGCAGCTTGGATGAGTTTCCCAATGCCGTGCTGTACATCCAGCGCGAAGAATTGAAGGGCATCGAATGGGCGCTTAACTATCCGGGCCA
>JANNFT010000307.1:0-5729 GCA_031380185.1 Pseudomonadota bacterium | reverse complement strand
CTGCGCCAGCGTATGTAATTGTTCGTCGTTCATATCGATCACCATAATCTCGCATCATGATCGATCCCCGCCACCCTTCAGACTCAAACCCCGTCGGAATCACGCTCCCCGTTCAGACTCAAACCATATTGGACAAGGCTGAGCGTAGAATCTAGCCGTTCGCATCTGTATACTCGAGGAAACCCACACATTGTCGGCGCGGATTTCGGCCGGACAAGATTGTCCTTAAAACTAGAATGCAAACGAGATGTCCAATGGCCGTCGAAATTGAAATTTTACAAGGTGACTGCTTGGATGTGCTATCTAGGCAGCGACCGGCGTCAATCGATCTTATTATTACTTCACCGCCCTACGCCGATAGCCGCAAGGGAACTTACGGCGGAATTCACCCCGACAAATACGTTGATTGGTTTTTATCTCGTTCGGAGAAATTTTTCCACGTCCTGAAACCCACTGGCTCATTCGTACTAAATATCAAAGAGAAAGTAGTAAATGGTGAACGCCACACTTACGTTCTCGAACTAATTCTCGGACTGCGCAAACAAGGATGGTTGTGGACTGAAGAGTATGTTTGGCACAAGAAAAATTCCTATCCCGGAAAGTGGCCCAATCGATTTCGAGATTCCTGGGAGCGATGCCTACACTTTACCAAGCAAAAGCACTTCAAAATGAACCAACAGGCTGTAATGACGCCGATGGGCGCTTGGGCAGAGTCGCGGCTAAAATCGTTGGGAAAAAATGATGTTGTTCGTTTTGATTCCCAGGTTGGAAGCGGTTTTGGCAAAAACATTGCAAACTGGACTTCACGAACAATGGCCTATCCGACAAATGTATTGCACATGTCGACGGAATGCGGAAACAAAAAGCATAGCGCGGCGTTTCCCTATTCCCTGCCAGAATGGTTTATCAAACTTTTCACAAACGAGGGTGACAGGGTACTCGATCCTTTCATGGGTTCAGGCACGACCCTGCAGGTTGCGCGCGATCTGGGGCGTCACTCGATTGGTATCGATATTTTGGATGAATACTGCCAGATGGCGCGTGAAAAATTGCTCGAAGGCCAGATGGTTTTAATGCAAGAAAGCGCAGGATATGAAACCACTCCTAAAAGAGCAACTGAAGGCCTTCGTCGAACAACAGATTCCGGAGTTTCATCGAAAGCGTCTGGAATCTAAAAAAGCTGAAATTAAAAGAAATTCTAAAGTGCAAGAACCCGTATCTATTTCAAGCAAAAATCTAAAGCATTGCAGGAGACCTGGTACGCTCGTTATTGGACGCATATCTTTCGTTTCGCGGATCAATTTTCCGCAGAATTTTGTACTGATGGTTCGATCAATTGGGTCGAATTGGTAAGTTTAATTCTGGGCGCCACGAATGACCGGCGAGATCTGTTTATTCTCAGAACTGCTTATGCGATTGCTATCCCTGCTAGGGCATCGCCAGAACCCGCATGGATATTGTCTTATAGCAATTCTATTGCCACGAGGTGCACTGGATAAGCCTCCTGGCGCATGTCCCTTTGGCGTGCCCGTTTCGGGTGACAAGGCATTGGACAACCAAGATTCTCAGTGAACGCTTGGCGGCGAAGGCGTAAAATTATCCTATGGGCACGTCTAATAATTTTCATTCTTCGCTTCGCTCAGAATGTCAGACTTCAGTTTTTAGACGTTCGCTTATTATGAGGAATAACCGAGTTACCAACGGAATAATTGGATGAAGCGTTTAGGTGAAGCAGCAATTGAACGGCTCGCAGAAAAATACGTCTGGTGGAAATCACCCGACGAAACACTTCTGACTCCCGAGCGCCTGATTGCGCAAGTAATGAACATCGGCGACTACGATGACGTACTACTACTCGTAGAAGACGTCGGCGACGACGCGTTGCGCAATGTGCTGGTGCACGCGGAAGCTGGCCAATTCAGCGAGCGTTCGTGGGCCTATTGGCATTATCGATTGGGGCTGGCATCGCCGAATCAAGTTCCTGCGATACCGGCACGAAAGTATGCATGAGCGGTAGTTTCGTGCCTCACATGGGCCTGTTGCCGCAGCCACAACGAGGACTTTGGCCCGAACTGCGTCCAGTGTCGGCGCTTGGATTGGTGTTGTACGGCGGCACGGCCATTGCGCTACGTTTGGGCCATCGGCTGTCGGCGGACTTTGATTTTTTTACCGATAAGCCCTTAAGCAAAAGCGCGATCCAGAAAGCCCTGCGCTTCATCGAAAGATCCGTCATGATTCAAGATCAGCCGGACACCTTCACCGTGCTCGTTCCCGACGCCATAGCCACTGATTCGCATATCAAAGTTTCTTTTTTTGGAAACCTAAATTTCGGTCGTATTGGTGAACCGCAATGGACTGAAGACGGAGTGTTGCAAGTCGCGTCGCTGGGCGACCTGATGGCCACGAAGCTGAAGGTGATCCTGCAGCGCATCGAGTCGAAAGACTATCGCGACATCGCCGCGATGCTGGCGGCTGGTGTGAATCTTTCCGATGGCCTTGCGGCCGCGCGAGCAATGTATGGGAACCAATTTCAGCCCAGCGAAAGCCTCAAGGCATTGGTGTATTTTGAAGGCGGGGATTTATTTTCACTGACCGATGGTGAGAAACAATCGCTGATTCGCGCGGCTGCCGCCGTGCGCGAATTGCCGCGCGTTGAGATAATGTCGCGGGAGTTAGCACCCAATTCATCGCAGACTTAGCGAACGATACGCCAGAGCCCGGGTGGATACGGGGTAGCCCGAGGCTAGCCGCTGGCCCTGCGCCATTAGCTCTCCGCGGCGTCGTTGCCGTCGCAAAAAAATGTTTCGTGGCCTTGGAATACAACTACTCGAATCGCAGCGTCGTCCGCTGCGGATTTCAGCGCGTCTGCCATAGACGTGTACATCTCGGACGTGATGGCGTTCTTCTTGGCGACGCGATTCAAGGTGATGGTCATGACGCCCGCGTCGATGCTGGTTAGTATGTCGCTCATTGCAGTGCCTCCTTCACAAATTCGATTCGGTCTTGGCCCCAGAACATCTGATCACCAACAAAAAAAGTCGGCGCGCCGAACACGCCGCGTTCGACCGCGAGTTGAGTCGTAGCCTTCAGCGCGTCTTTGGTGTTCTGGTCATTGGCTAACGCCAGCATGGCTTGCGCATCAAATCCTGCTCGTTGCAGTGTTTTGCCGACAATCGCCGGATCATTCATATTCAGCGCCTCAATCCAAATCGCGCTAAACATCGTCTTGCAATAACCCATGAAGCGGACGTCATTCGTCATCTGCAAACCGATGGCGCCGCGCATCAACAGCAAGGTATTGATGGGAAAATGCGGGCTGAAATTGAGCGGCACGGCGTAGCGTTTGGCATAGCGCGCGAAATCCGCGAACGTATATTTGCCTTTCGCAGGGACGCTGATCGGCGATTGGTTGCCCGTCGCTTGGAAGACGCCGCCGAGCAGCATCGGCTTAAATTCCGCGCTCGCTCCCGTGGTCGCTTCGATGTCGGGGATTTGGGTCCATGCAAGATAAGAAGCCGGGCTGCCAAAATCGAACCAGAATTCAAAACTTTTCATCAGAATTTCTCCATATACGGTCGCAGGTCGAGCTCGTGTGTCCAGGCGTCGCGCGGTTGCGTGTGCAACATCCAGTAGGCGTCGGCAATATGGTCTGGATTGAGAATGCCGTCCTGTGACTTGAGCGCGTAGCGATCGGGGAAATTGTCGCGGATGAAGGCCGTGTCGATTGCGCCGTCGATAATGCTGTGCGCGACATGGATGCCGCGCGGGCCCAATTCGCGCGCCATGCTTTGCGCGAGAGCGCGTAGCGCATGCTTGCCTCCTGCAAAGGCTGCGAAGTTAGCCGCGCCGCGCAGCGATGCCGTGGCGCCGGTAAAAATGATACTGCCACGCTGCCGCGCCACCATGCGTTTCGCGACCTCCCGAGCGTTTAAAAAACCGGCGAAGCACGACATTTCCCAGATCTTAAAATACTTGCGCGCGGTTTCCTCGAGAATGCCGCACGGCATGTTGGCGCCGATATTAAATACCAAAACTTCGATGGCGCCGATGGTATTTTCAATCTCCAGCACCAACGCCAACACGTCTTCTTCCTTGCGTGCGTCGCTGCCGAAGGCATGCGCTGTGCCGCCGGCCGCTTCGATTTGCGCCACAAGGGGCGTTAGGGCATCAGCCTTGCGCCGCGTTACGCAAGTCACAAAGCCTTCTCGTGCGAAACGGCGCGCAATTGCGCCGCCCGTTGCGTCACCCGCACCTACCACCAAACATACGCCGTTGCCGGACATCTTTGCCATCTCCTCATTCCATCTAAATTAATTTGACGAGCGTGTGCGAGCCGAACGTTTCCCGGCATTGAAACATACCCTAGAGAGACAAAAATGCCAATGGCCTTGGGCTCGCAGAGCGAGCGATTACGACAAATTCGTCAACGGACATCGCCTGGATGCGCAAGGATACCGGGTGGCCTATGGCGATTGACTCGTGGCAACGGCATTGCCACGACGAGCGCGGAATAAGCTTCCCAGACCGATGCGCTGCTTATAAGGCCTTAATGACATTTGATCGCTGGTAGTGAGTCGTACCGGACGATATTGCCATCGTCGTAGCAGGTTGCGGTTGCACAACGCGGGTTTCGGCGTGAATGTCGGTATATTGAGACAGTAAACATTAAATTAAATCAATGTGATGAGACAATCAGCTCAGAGTTCGTCGTTGAATTGCGACAATACACCATTCGGCAATTTCCGAAGATCCCGGCATCTTCGACGTAATTGGTTGATTTACTTAATTCAAAAACGGATTTCTGCGAGTGGTACGAGAATTGCTTAGGTTAAAGCAGATTCTGCAGTTGACCAAAGCGTCGGGCAAGTCAGAGTACGCTAGAAGTCGTACGGTTCTACAAAAATAAATAAATCTGTTTGAAAATTACATGGGAATTGAATCTGATGCGTTGCAACATCACCTCTGTTTGTCGAATCAAGGACTGGTTTTGCGCACCAGTCTACAACATTGAGACTACGCTTTTTATCCCTTCCGAGTTTTGCGACGGAGTCGGCGGCACCGGTATCAGCCGTACGATTCAGGACTAACACAAGGGGTTGATTGTCTTGTCACCACGCGACGTGCTGGTGTCATTACGCTCTAATTGTTCGGACGAAATAGCCGCTGGCTGCGGTTTCGTGCATTGCCACGTACAAAGTTCCAACCGCCAGACCCCGCACGCATATTTCCTCTCAGTAAATACATCGACGTGTACGCTACGAGATCGGGCTCCGACATTGATGCACTAAATCCTTGCAACCCGTTACCATTCTCGTTAGATTGACCAAGTTCATCAATGTGTAACGAGGCCGGCAGTGGCAAATTATTTCTCCCGCATTTTAGTTTCCGCCGCAATTGTTGCCGGCGCCACATCATCGCTTCCCGTCTTCGCGGAAAATTGTGCGCCGGATAATCTCGGCGAACACAAAGCAAAATTAACCGACTACAAAACTTCGGGTGAATACGATACCGACGTTGCCGCTGTTGTGGCGCAGGCGAAACAATATCTGCAGGAACGCTTGGGCAAAGTGGATAAACCTGCGATCGTTCTCGATATCGATGAGACTGCGCTGTCCAATTACCCGGCGCTAAAAATCAACGATTATGGTTTCATCATCGGCGGTTCGTGCGACTTGGAGAAGGGACCTTGTGGCTTTCTCGCGTGGATTGATATGGCCAAGGCAACCGCG
>JANNFT010000420.1:0-2825 GCA_031380185.1 Pseudomonadota bacterium | reverse complement strand
GCGACGTGTCGACGAAGCAATGACAATTTGATCGGCCGCAGCCAAGCCTTGCAACCGAGCCGCAAGATTGGGCGTCGAGCCAATCGCTAGTTTCGATTGCTCGCCGACACCGGCTTGTTCACCGACGACGACGGGGCCGGTGGCAATGCCGATGCGCACGGACAACGGCTCGGCCGAGGACGCACCTTTCACCGCTTGAACGATCTCCAACGCCGCACGCAACGCCCGCTCGGCATCTTCTTCATGCGCTTTCGGCCAGCCGAAGTAAGTCAAAATCCCATCGCCGACGTAACGGGCAACGAAGCCTTCGTAACGCTCAATCAATTCACCACAGACGGTTCGATAGTGATGCAGCAAACTGCGCAACTCTTCGGGGTCGAGTTTCTCGCTCAATGCCGTTGAGCCGACTAGGTCGCAGAACATCACGGTGAGTTGGCGGCGTTCGCCAGTGGTGGCGGTAGCTTCAACGGTGGGAGAGGATTTCTCCGGCTTGGCGATGGCGGAGTGGGAAGCGCTCGCGGAAGTATCCTTAAACGCTTCCAGCAGGCGCCTACGATTGCCCAGCGAAACCCCCAGTCCTTGCAGGTCTTGATCGGTGAGCGTGTGAAGAACGTCGACATCAATGTCGTCCGCTTCGAACGCTTCGGCGTATTGCGCCAGCCCCCGTTCTTCCAGCCATTGTCTGATTCCGCCCATCGTTTTCCTCCCCGGACATTATTTCAGCGAGTATTACGTCGATACGTGACAGCCCCTCACTTGCAGTGCGCGCTCCGGCTTGCAAGCCGGAACCTTTCGACGAGCACGACGCATGCGTCGCGAAATCCTCATCTCACCCCTAGCACTCTCCCCGTAATCGGGGCGAGGGGACACACCCTCTCCCGCGCGGGCGGGTTGGGGTGAGGGTGGGCGCGATGTTATTCAGCATTTTGTCGCTCGATTGTGAAATGCTGGGTAATTTCTCTGTCGCTAGGCACCGAAGCCGTTCACGTTCGACGCCACCAAAAGGTTTCCCGTTACAGCTTTAGTATAAGTTTGCCATTATTCGAGCCGTCGAACAGCTTATTCATTGCGCGTGGCGCATTCTTCAACCCTTCAACCACGTCAAACCGGTACTGAATCTTGCCATCGCGATGCCACGCGGCGAGCGCTTTGAACGCCTCTTCGCGCCGATCCCAATAGTCCAGACAGAGAAAGCCTTCCATCTTGGCGCGTTTGATGACTAGGTTGAAAAGATTGTTCGGACCGGGTGGCATCGACAATGTTCCGCCCACCGTGTTGTAGAGCGAGATCATGCCGCAGACGACGATGCGTGCGCGCAAGGCAAGCAGGCTCAACACATCTTCGAGAACGGCGCCGCCGACGTTGTCAAAATAGAGATCGATGCCGTTCGGGCAGTTTTCTTTCAAGCGGCTGTACACCGATTCTTTCTTGTAATTGATCGCTAAATCGAAGCCTAAGTCTTCTTTGATCCAGCGGCATTTTTCTGCGCTGCCGGCAACGCCGATCACGCGGCAACCCTGAATTTTTGCGATCTGCCCGACCAGTGAACCGACCGCGCCGGACGCGGCCGACACCACCACGGTTTCGCCCGCCTTGGGTTTGCCGACATCGAGCAAACCAAAATACGCGGTGACGCCGATGTGGCCGAACAGGCCAAATTGCATGGTCGCGGGAATATCGGCATCGGACGGAAGCCGCGCCAGAAAATCGACTTTGCTGTCGGCCACCGCATAGTCTTGCCAGCCGAGCGTACCGACCACGTTGGCGCCGACCGGAAAATCCGGGTCGTTGGATTGTTCGACCGCGCCTATTGCGACGCCGCGCACTACATCGCCAAGTTTTAGCGCAGGCAGGTACGTGTCCTCTTCCCACAGCCACGGCCGGTTGGCCGGATCCATCGAAATATACTGGTTACGCACCAATATTTGACCTGGTCCGGGCGTGGGGATCGGCTCCTCGTGCCAGCGAAAATCCGAATCGCGAGTGGGCCCGACAGGACGGCGTGCGATGCGCCATTGATGGTTGATGGGTGTCATGGTTTATTACTCCTCGGTGAATATTGAATGGGGGGCGGGTTTTAGCATGCGAACGCAACGGCCTTCAGGGCGAGAAACGCCGGAAGAATCTCAAAACGATCTGGCATCTTTTCTTTTCCTTATTCTATGCAGGTTGAAGGTCCACGATTGAGATGATCCACTATCCGGATCGCAGAATCGGTGCGAGATCGCACACGAAAGTTGTGACTTATTCACACTTTTGGGTTTGTGGCGGGTTGGTGGCATGCGTTGAATTGAGATTTGTCATCGCGCGCCGGAACAGTGGATGCTCGGATGTGGAGCCAGGTGAT
This sequence comes from Pseudomonadota bacterium, assembly GCA_031380185.1. Taxonomy (GTDB): domain Bacteria; phylum Pseudomonadota; class Gammaproteobacteria; order Burkholderiales; family JALYOK01; genus JALYOK01. Next base: position 478 of record JANNFT010000420.1, on the reverse strand, counting down.
TGTCGAAGTGGCCGTGGCGGTGGAAGCGCAAACCAATGACCGTGGCAGCCGCCAGCTCGATGCCGTCCTGCGCCGCGCGCGGCACGTTATAGAGCCGGTCCCGGAACAACAAGCGCATTTTGCGCGGCAGGCGTACTCGGATTTTGGCGAGGGTCGCTATGCGGCGGAAACCGGCGGAGACGCGCACGGGTAGGGGCTTAGGTTTAAGGTGTTAAATACGGCCAAACTCCGCAAGCAGTTGCTCAATGGTTTTACCCTTCGCGATTTCACGGCGTGTAAATTCTTCTCGTTCCGCTTGCTCTCGCGCGAGTTGCAATATTTCATCGAGTTTCGCATAAGGCACCACCGTCACGCCGATTTCGTCGGCGATGATCATGTCGCCCGGTTCAACAATGACGCCGCCACAAGTGATTGGCACGTTTACCGCCACGTCGCTTTTGCGGCCGGAAAACATAGTGTGAGTGCCGCGCGCGGTAAT
>JANNFT010000411.1:0-3794 GCA_031380185.1 Pseudomonadota bacterium | reverse complement strand
ACAGCCTCGCCCGCCAGTGCGGCCAAAATCAAAGTCAGTGCGGCGACAAAAATCGGATCGGCCTGCAACGGCCAAGTGGGGAGAAAGAAAAATGACTCGATTTGGAACCTCTGAACCCAAGTTGTCAGCCTATGGTTGTCAGCCTATGAAAGTCCAGGGATTCTGCTCCGTTGGAATCGCGGAAACAATGGCGCCCCCTCCCTCCCGCAACGCGCCACCAGCGCGAAACGGCATTATTGTATGCTTGACGGATTGCACCTGACATGGCGCAACGTCGGGATTTCACCCGACTTGATTTTGACAGCCACGAGCGCTGCTCAGTTTACCCCATCCAGTGGCGTCTTTCGCATTTCATTGCATTGCCAGGAGCCGCTTGCGGCCTGCCTCTGAGCAAGGCCTATGTGAAACGCCGCGCCGCGCTTGCCCCTTGGCTCGATCTCCGTGCAAAACCGATCAAGGATGTAACAGTCTGTAACAAATCGCCACGGCGTCAACGATGGCTTTAAGCTTATCGTTATCGTGACGAGAAGCTAGCGCGGTAAAAGTTGGCTTTAATCCGGAGACACTGTTATGAACCCGAGCAAATTTTTTCGCGGCGCAGCCGCCGCAGTCGCGGCATTGATCATCACGAACTTCGCTTATGCCGATCCGCCTGGCCGCGTAGCGCGCCTAAGTTTCATTGAGGGCGAAGTTTCCTTCGCAGCCGAACGCGCGGGCCGCGACGACAACTGGTCAGCGGCGAAAACCAACTGGCCGATCACCGCCGGCAATCGCCTATATACCGGTGACAACGCCCGCGCCGAACTGCACGTCGGCGCATCGGCGTTGCGTCTCACGGAAAACACCGACATCGACTTCACGCGCCTGGACGACGAACGCATCGAAACTTTTCTCGACCGCGGTTCTCTAACGCTGACGTTACGCAACTGGGATCGCGACGACAAACTCATCGTCAGCACGCGAATACTAAGCGTCACACTCAACAGCAACGGCCGCTACCGCATCGACGTCGATGACGATAGCGCGAACGTCGTCGTTCACCAAGGCGAGGCGCAGATTCAGAATGGTGCTTCGCGTTTTAGTCTGTTCACCGCGCAGCGCGCCGAGATTGCCGGCCTTGATGGTGATGACGTGCGTATTACGCGGGACGACGACGAAGATGATTTCGATCGCTGGGCCACCGAGAGGGACAGCCGCCAGAACATCGCCACGTCGTCCCGCTACGTCGCGCCGACCACGCCGGGCGCATACGAGCTAGACCAATACGGCCAATGGCGCGAAACCGGTGAATATGGTTACGTTTGGCGGCCGAACAATGTCGCCGCCGACTGGGCGCCTTATCGCTACGGCCGCTGGGAATGGATTGCGCCGTGGGGCTGGACCTGGATCGACGACGCGCCGTGGGGTTATGCGCCGTCGCACTACGGCCGCTGGGTGTATGTCGACAGTTATTGGGCTTGGCATCCCGGTCGCTTTATCGCGCGACCGGTTTATGCGCCGGCGTTAGTGAGCTTCGTCAGTGGGCCGGGATTTAGCGTTTCCGTGAACGTCGCCCAGCCGTACGGCTGGGTGCCGCTGGCGCCATTTGAAGTCTATTACCCGTATTATCAATCAAGCCACCGCTACGTCGAACGCATCAACGTCACGCACGTGCATCGCGACCACGTGATCGAGCGCGATTACCGACATAGCCGCGACCACCATCGCAATCGCGATTTCCCGGGCGGTGTAACCATCGTCAATCCGCGCGTGCTGATCGATCACCTCCCCGTCGCGCGCGCCGTCCTGCCGATTGAACGCAGCATACTGCGCGATATCTCACGCATCGCGCCGCCATTGCCGCCGCTGCCGCGCATCGGTGGGCTGTTGCCGAGGCCAAACTTCGAGCGTAATGTCGAACATCAACGACCCCGGCGAGACAATGAAGACCGTTCGCGGCAACCTGAACGCAAGTTCCAGGCCGGTGGGCCGGCGCCTGCCGGTCAGGTAGAGCAAGCTCGTGGGCGCGACCGCGACAGACCCCACAGGCAGCCGGATTATCAAATTCCTCGCCACGAAGTCGACACGCGCGTGCCATTCGCGCTCGAAGGGCAACGCCCGCTACCCCATAACGCGAGGCGGTTGCCGCACAATAATCAGCCGCTGCCGCAAAATACCCAGCCGCTGCCTCGAAATGATCGGCCCTTGCCGCAAAACAATCGCCCGTTACCCGGGCAACGCGGCGAGCACAATGTTAATTCGACCAGCGACGGCAAAGCCCACAGTGGCGGCGCACCGGGTGGAAAAAAAGAAAAATGGATGACCAATCCGCGTTGACATTCAGGCCCTGCGCACTTTGATTTTTGATCCAAACGGTTTACGATGGATGGGGTTCGAAAGTTGCCACCGCTCAGTGAAACGATTCTACGCCGCCGCCGATTTGATCGAAGCACAACTCCTGAAGGATTTGCTTATGGAGTCCGGTATCGCCTCGGAAATTTTCAATCAGAACGCTCGCGGCGGCACTGGGGAAATTCCCTTCACCCATGCCTATCCCGAATTGTGGTTGCTCGACGAAAACGATCAATCTCGCGCGCGCGAACTAGTCGACCAGTACGAACATAGCGAAATACCGAGCGGCGTGACTTTTTGTAACCAATGCAGTGAAGAGAACCCGCGTAATTTTGCGAGTTGTTGGCAGTGCGGTGGGCTGTTGTAGGGTGGCATTTATTCAAAAGCTGCCCAGACCGGCGCCGCAGTAGTTTTTACGTCGCAATCTTGCTATCCACAGGCACTAATTCACACGCCTTGATTTTCCAGCTTTTGTCCTCTTGCCTCTCCAGCGTGAAAACAGCGAGCAGCAGTTGATTTTCATCGGATAAAAACTGGATACCCTGTAAGAATCGGCCGCTGACAATCGAAGGCGTAAGAAATTTCACCTCGCGCGGATTGTAGATCGGGCGGTATTTGTCGCGCACCATTTTGTTGAATGCTTCCGCCGTCGGAAAGCGCTGCTTGACGCTCGGCGCGGCGAGCGCATAGGAGGCCGCTTCGTCATCTTGTTGGAAGGCATCGAGTTGATTTTGAATCACAGCGCGAATCTCCGCCCATTCCAGCGCTGTTGGCCAACGACTCTCAGCGGAAAAAGCGCTGCTAGAATGCAGCATCAACAATGCAAATATTGTGCGAATAATAGTGCTCATATTAGCCGTCCGAATGACACGTAATGTCCATGGGAATTTCGATTGCCGATTCGCAGCTTAGTTCAAAATGTCCGCCAAGACCAGCGCCGCCCTAACGCGCGGCCTTGAAGCGGCGCCGCGCCATGGCCTGGCGACCCGCTTGCGCGCCCGCTGTTACGACAGCATTGGTGAGGCCGCGCGGTCGCTGGACTTTAGCGGCGGCGAGGCACCCGGTATAGACGCGCTGAATGATCTGATGCGACGACGCGCGAAACCGATCGTCACGGCCGGCGGTCACAGTGTGCGTTTTTCGGAACAAAACATGGACCCGTCGGCGTTGGGCTATGAATCACAAATCTTCGAAACCGGCAGCGTCCCGACACGTCCGAACAGCATGCACGATCTTTTTAACGCGTTGGTCTGGTTGACCTTCCCGCTCACCAAAGCCGCGATTAACCATCGGCATATCGCCGCGCGCGCCAGCCCTACCCCTGGGGGCAATCGCGGAGCGGCGCAAGACTTGCTCACGTTGTTCGACGAATGCGGCGTCTTGGTCGTCAGCGATCGGCCTGAATTATTGGATTTGATTGCGGCATTTCAATGGAAGGAATTGTTTTGGACGCGGCGCGACGA
>JANNFT010000383.1:0-2189 GCA_031380185.1 Pseudomonadota bacterium | reverse complement strand
CAATCCGGAGGAAGAGCGTCGTCTCAACGATCCGGCGTATCAATCCAAGCTCGCTGATTCAATTGTCAGCGGCATCAAACGCTATCTGGCGAAGAATCCGGCATTGGCGAAATCTAAAATCGCCGCAATCGATTAACTTTTTGTCGTCAAGCCAGGAGCGGCATGGGTATTGCCTCTTGGCATGGCATAGCCTGAAAGCCGCTCTGCTATTACCTTTCGGAGCAGGCAATAAATAATATTCGCGGTTCGTCGCCCGCGCTCGCGCCGTTATAATGACAGCCAGTGATGGCGCGCATTCAACTCCTCCCCGACATTCTTATCAGCCAAATCGCCGCGGGCGAGGTGGTGGAGCGGCCGGCGTCCGCGCTAAAGGAATTGATCGAGAACGCGTTGGATGCCGGCGCCACGTCGATCGATGTCGATCTCGCGCAAGGGGGCATCAAGCGCATCAGCGTCAGCGACAATGGCGCGGGAATCGATCGCGATGACTTGGCGCTGGCGTTGTCGCGCCACGCGACCAGCAAGATCGCCTCACTCGATGATTTGGAGCGCGTGGCCAGCCTCGGCTTTCGCGGCGAAGCGCTGGCGAGTATCGCGTCGATCGCGAAGGTGTCGCTTATCAGTCGCGCGCGATTGTCCGAGCATGGCTGGCGTGTTGATGGGATTGCGAATGCGCAAGCTGCGCCCGCCGCGCGCACCGGCGGCACCACCGTTGCCGTCGAAGACCTGTATTTCAACACGCCGGCGCGCCGAAAATTCTTGAAGACTGAGTTAACGGAATTCGGCCATTGCGAAGACGTGTTTCGGCGCCTCGCATTGAGCCGCCCGGATGTTGGATTTTCGCTCAGTCACAACGGCCGCCAGATCAATCATCTGCCGGCGCTGATCGACGATCCCGATGCCCGGGTTCGCGCCATTCTCGGCAAGGAGTTTTACGCGCAGGCGGTCGCGTTACGTGTCGAATCGGGTGGGATCGCATTGACCGGACTCGCCGCGATGCCGACCTTCAATCGTAGCGGGCGCGATGCGCAATACCTGTTCGTCAACGGCCGCTTTGTGCGCGACAAATTGTTGAGCCACGCGGTGCGTCAGGCCTACCACGACGTGTTGCACCACGATCGCCATCCGGCCTATGTGTTATTTGTCTCGCTCGATCCGGCGCTGGTCGACGTGAACGTCCACCCCGCTAAAACCGAAGTGCGTTTTCGCGATGGTCAGGCGCTTCATCGTTTCGTATTTCACGCCTTGGAGCGAGCCTTGGCGCAGCCGCGCGACAATGCGGCCGCCGCGCTGAATATTGCGCCCGAGTCGAGTCGCAATGCCTGGCCGCAAACGCGCGCGCCATTTCGCTATCAAGGCGAGTTGCAAGTCGCAGAACCGGTCGCGTTCTACGAAACGCTGTTCCGTGGTCTGCGCGAATCGGTGGCATCTGAAACGTCGCCCGGGACTAGCGCGGACGCAACGCCGGAGTTAGGATTTGCGCTGGCGCAGTTAAGCGGCATCTATATTCTCGCGCAAAATAAAAATGGTTTGGTGGTCGTCGATATGCACGCCGCCCACGAGCGCGTCATCTACGAAAAACTTAAAGCCGCCGCGAACCGCGCCGAGCTTGCCTCACAGCCGTTGTTGATTCCGGTCACTTTTAGCGCCGATTCGTTGGACATTGCAACCGCAAGCGAGGAGGGCGAGAAATTGCAGGCGTTCGGATTGGATGTCGGCGTATTGTCACCGACGGCATTAGCGGTGCGCTCGGTACCCGTATTGTTGAAAGACGCCGACGCAGCGGAATTGACCAAAAGTGTTCTTTCCGAGTTGCGCGAATTCGGCGCATCGCGCGCGCTGACAGAACGGCGCAACGAATTGCTGTCGACCATGGCGTGCCACGGCGCGGTGCGCGCCAATCGACAACTCACCATTCCCGAGATGAATGCATTGCTGCGCGAGATGGAGCGCATCGATCGCTCCGATCAATGCAATCACGGCCGACCGACCTGGTTTCAAATCACGATCGGGGAACTCGATCGCATGTTTATGCGCGGTCGATGATCCTAGAGACGGCAGTTGGACGGGTTGGAGTGTGCGGTTATGGGGGTGCAGGGCAAGGCGCGGCGAGGCGGAATGGTCGTTCCATTCCAACGAGTTGCAACGCTGCCCTGCGCCGCCAGAACCGCGCAATCCGCCCCGTAGCG
>JANNFT010000381.1:0-1642 GCA_031380185.1 Pseudomonadota bacterium | reverse complement strand
TCAGTCTTCAGGGTTTGGTAAGTTGGCAAAGTCAATTCAAGCTCTCCGGCAAAAATAGTTCGATTTACTCAGTAAACATGCCTCCAATTGCGCGCCGCCCAAGTACGTATATCGATTGCCATAATACTTAAAATCGACATGGAATGTTGTCGCCGACCGAAAACTGACCCACTTATAGGGGTTGTGCCGATTCAAAACTGACCCAGGTGTTCTACTTGTCCTGCCTAATTGTTGGGCGGGAGATAAAAAGGTGATCACCATGGAAATGTTAGGCAAGATTCGACGGATGTATTTATGCGACAAACTGTCGCTGCATGAAATTACGAAGCGCACGGGTTTATCGCGCAACACGATACGCCGCTGGCTGAGAAGTGCGGAGAAGTCGGCGCCGCCAACGTACCGCAGGACGGATGGCGTCAAACTGGGCATCGAAGCTTGACGATTACGTCGACGAAAAAACAGGCGTATTTCGACTGCCGCACGATATTTCCCCAGCCAATCTCGCCATTGCACTGGTTCAGGGCTCACCGATATTAACCGCCGGGAGTAACAATCAAAACTTTGACACTACCGTTCAGGGTATGGCGCTTCCAAAGAGTTTGGAGTCACAACTGCTCACACTTTCCGCAACCGCACGTGGTGAAGCCGATGTGGTGAAGAAGGAAATTGAAGCGTGGTTTGATGATTTTATGGCGCAGGTACAACATTGGTACGCTCGACGCGCACAGGTTTCGTCATTAATCGTCGGTTTATTTGTCGCCGTGTTTTTGAATGTTGACACGATAGCGATGGGTAAAACGCTTTACTACGATTCGGCGAAACGCGAAGCCGTCGTCAAGTGTCACCGTTCGGCCTAATGGCGACTTTGCGCCACCCGGTGTTTGCTGCGCCTGCGTGGTGTGCAGATAAGAACGGCCCGCGCGCTGATCAATATACAGTGGCGATGCCGCGTAGCCCTAGGCCACCCGGTCAGCGGCGCGCCTGGTTCTCGGGGCTGTGGAGTGCGGCGCTTGATCCGCCGCGTATCCCGGATTTAACAAGAAATACTCTCGGATAAAGGACGTTATCATACATAAAATCACGAATGCACCAGGACTTGCTGTGTGCGTATGGAGTGTGATATAAGCTAGCTTCAGTCTAGATTATATGAGGTTAATAATGCGCGAAGTTGGTGCCTTTGAAGCCAAAAATAAATTGGGTACCTTGCTCGATTGGGTGGCAAACGGCGAAGAGGTACTGATCACGCGCCACGGCAAGGCCGTCGCGCGCCTCGTTCCAGCGAATCCTAGTTTCAATCGCGATAAAGCCCGCCAAGCCGCGCGCGGTCTGCTCGACGCCAGTCGAGGGGTGACGCTGGGCGGCTTGCGCATCAAAGACCTGATCAACGCGGGCCGGCCTTGAGTTTGGTTGTCGATAGCTCGGTCGCACTAAGCTGGTGTTTTGAGGACGAACGTACCCCGGCAACGACGGATCTGCTGACCCAGATCACCGAGGCGGGTGCCGTTGCCCCGTCACTGTGGCCGCTGGAAGTGCTCAACGGCTTGATTATGGCCGAGCGCCGCAAGCGCCTTGATGCTGCGCAACGGCAGCGTCTGGCCGGTTTTCTACACGATCTGCCAATCGTGCTCGATCACGAAACTGC
>JANNFT010000345.1:0-4149 GCA_031380185.1 Pseudomonadota bacterium | reverse complement strand
CCAGTTTTGCACCGTGGAATATTTGATCTGCGCATCATCGAGCGCGACCAACTCCACCACGGCGGCATGCAATTGATTTTCGTCGCGCATCGGCGCGGTGCAGCCTTCCAGATAACTCACGTAAGCGCCTTTGTCGGCGATGATTAAGGTGCGCTCGAACTGGCCGGTGTTCTTGGCATTGATACGAAAGTACGTGGACAACTCCATTGGACAACGCACGCCGGCTGGAATGTAGCAAAAAGAGCCGTCGCTGAACACCGCGGAATTAAGCGCCGCGTAAAAATTATCTTGATACGGCACGACAGTGCCGAGATACTGTCGCACTAACTCGGGATGGGTTTTCACGGCCTCCGAGAATGACCCGAAAATGATGCCCTTTTCGGCAAGTTTGTCTTTGAACGTGGTTGCGACCGATACGCTGTCGAACACCGCGTCCACGGCAACGCCGGCGAGTATCGCGCGCTCTTGCAACGGAATGCCGAGCTTCTCGTAGGTTTTGAGCAATTCCGGATCGACGTCAGCTAAACTTTTTGGGCCGTCCTTTTGCGATCTTGGCGCGGAGTAATAGATGATTTCCTGAAAATCGATGGCCGGATAATGCACATGGGGCCAGGTCGGCGGCGTCAGCGTGAGCCAATGGCGATAGGCCTTCAAGCGCCATTCGAGCAGGAATTCCGGTTCCTCTTTCTTGGCTGAAATAATGCGAATCACGTCCTCACTCAACCCCTTGGGGATTGAGTCCGCGGCGATATCGCTTTCGAAACCGTGCTTATATTCCTGAGCCATCAGGACATCGAGTTCTTGCATGCCGGCCATACCTGTTACTCCGTTAACGCCGCGACGCGGCGCGTACCATTAGTTTTAAGGCGGCTCACGTCCACCGGAAAAATCGGCGAAACCATTTCCGCCAGGCTCACATGTTGTAACGCGCCCACGACGACTTTATTAATACGTTGCCAATTGCCACGCACCGTGCAGCCGCTTTCCTGCTCGCACACGCCGGGGACGCTGGCGCACTCCGTCAAGCCGATCGGTCCTTCCAGCGCGGCGATTACTTCGGCGATGGAGATTTCACTGGCCGGACGCGCGAGAAAGTACCCACCGTGGGTGCCGCGCGTCGATGTCACCAAGCCCGCCCGCGCTAGCAGCTTCAGCAATTTGCTAGTCGTCGGCAAGGCAACCGACACCTCATCGGCAATCTCGTTGGCGGTGTGAATGCCGTTCGGATAGCGAGCGAGATAAGTCATCACCACCGTGCCGTAATCTGTCAACTTGCTCATGCGAAGCATGGAGGTCTCCTTCAATTAGGACTATTTTAGTCCGAATTAGTTTCCATGGGAAGAGCGGCGCACAACAGCGCCGAAGAACCGCATGGATACTGGCCTCCAGGCCATGCCTTGCCGTGAGGCGAGATGGGAAACGCTCTTGGCTTGCCAAGTTTTCTTGAAAAAACGAAGATTCGCCTTCGATAGCAGTATTTAATTTCAAAGCAATCGCCGAATTGACCGTTGCCCCTCACCCTTATCCCTCTCCCCGAGGGATAGGGGAACGACTCCCTATCTCCCTTTTGGAGAAGGGAGGGGACGGGGTAGCCCTGGTCCTAGGCCACCCCGTTGGCTAGCCACTGGCCTAAGGCCATGAGGGAGCGGCCTTCGAAAGTCACCGTATTCATTGGCTGCCCCGCACACGAGTTCTGTCGTCGCCTTCGGTTACAATGCACCCACAATACTAAACTGAAAACCCATGGTTCCGCACCTGACTACCGCTCTTACCGGCCCGCTCGCCGAACTCGAAAAACATATCCTCGACGCCATGCCCGCGATCGAGCGCTGGTTTCGTTTACAGTTCATCGATCACGCCGCGCCGTTTTATACGTCGGTGGATTTGCGCAACAGCGGCTTTAAGCTCGCGCCGGTCGACACTAACTTATTCCCGGCCGGATTCAACAATCTCAATCCGGCCTTCATGCCGCTCGCGGTGCAAGCCGCGATGTCCGCGATCGAAAAAGTCTGTCCCGATTCACAGCGGTTTTTGCTGGTGCCGGAGAACCACACGCGCAACACTTATTATTTGCAGAACGTCGCCGCGCTGAAAAATATTCTGCAGTGCGCCGGGTTGGCCGTGCGCATCGGCACGCTGATTCCGGAAGTTTCATCTCCGACGCAACTCGATTTGCCGAACGGCGAGAAATTATTGCTTGAGCCGATCAAGCGCGTCGGCAATCGCGTGATGGTGGATGATTTTAATCCGTGTGCCGTGTTGCTCAACAACGACCTTTCCAGTGGCGCGCCCGATATTTTCAAGAACATCGAACAAGTCCTCGTGCCGCCGCTGCACGCCGGATGGACCACGCGACGCAAGTCGCAGCATTTCACCGTCTACGATCGCGTTGCCGGTGAATTCGCGAGCTTGATCAATATCGATCCGTGGTTCATCAATCCCTACTTCGCGCGCTGCGGGAAAATCAATTTTGCCGAGAAGCAAGGTGAGGATTGCCTCGCGACCTACGTCGAAGAAATACTGAAACAGATAAAAGAAAAATATAAGCAATACGCCATCCCCCACGAACCGTTCATCATCGTCAAAGCCGACGCTGGCACCTACGGTATGGGCATCATGACGGTGAAAAGCGTCGACGACGTACGTAACTTGAATCGCAAACAGCGCAACAAAATGGCCGTGGTGAAAGAGGGACTCGAAGTCAACGAAGTGTTGATTCAAGAAGGCGTCTACACATTTGAAACGCTTAACGAAGGCGTCGCCGAACCGGTGATTTATATGATCGATCACTTCGTTGTCGGTGGTTTTTATCGCGTCCACACCGGCCGCGGCCAGGACGAGAATCTCAACGCGCCCGGCTCGCACTTCGAGCCGCTTGCATTCGAAACGGATTGCCACACGCCCGATTGCTACGGCAAGCCGGGCGATCCGCCGAATCGTTTTTATACCTACGGCGTCATCGCGCGCCTGGCGATGCTGGCGGCGGCCTACGAACTCGAAGTCGAAGCCGAAGTTGAAGTCGAAGCGGTGGCATGAAGCTCGCCGTCATCCTCGATCCGCTTGAGGAAATCAAGACTTACAAGGATACGAGCTACGCCATCATGCGCGAGGCGGCGAAGCGCGGCCACAATATTTTTGCGTTGATGCAAGGCGGCGTGTTTTTGCGTGACGGCGCCGTGAGCGGTTACGCCCGCGAGCTTACGCTGAAGGACGATGCCCATGATTGGTATACCGCCAGCGAGCTGGAAGCCGCGCCACTAAAGGACTTCGGCGCAGTGCTGATGCGTAAGGACCCGCCGTTCGACATGGAATATGTGTACAGCACCTATTTGCTCGAGCTGGCGGAACAACAGGGCGCCCGCGTCGTCAATAGTCCGCGAGCCATTCGCGACTACAACGAAAAACTGGCCATCGCCAAATTTCCCGAATTCATTACGCCGACCTTGGTCGCGCGCAACACCAACGAGATAAGGGATTTCATTCGCGAGCACGGCGATTGTATTTTGAAGCCGCTCGATGGCATGGGCGGCGCGGGCATCTTTCGTGTTTCTCCGACGGAGGCGAATCTCAACGCTATTATCGAGATGCTGACGCAAGAAGGCGTGCGCACGATCATGGCGCAGCGCCTCATTCCGGAAATTTCCAAGGGCGATAAGCGCGTGTTGGTGATCGACGGCAAAGTTGTACCTTACGTTTTGGCGCGCATTCCCAAAGCCGGTGAGACGCGCGGTAACCTCGCGCGCGGCGGCACGGGTGTCGCACAACCCATTTCGAAACGCGAGCGCGAAATTGCCGAGGCGCTCGGGCCGAAACTAAAGGCCGACGGTTTGCTACTAGTGGGGCTGGACATCATCGGCGATTATTTGACGGAAGTGAATGTCACGAGTCCGACGTGTATGCGCGAGATCGAAGGACAAACGGGATTTAACTCTGCGGCGTTGATGGTTGATGCATTGGAGCGGTTGTCAAAATAGCTTGGTTGTTAAAAAAACATCCCAACTCCCACTATGTCATTCCCGCGGAGGCGCATAAGCGCTAACATAATAATTGAAGATTTTCATGATTTGTCCGATACTGAGCGCTGACCTATTGAGGGAGCGATGCGATGGGCGATTTGGGCGCGGAGGCAGAAGCGGACGATCGTCTGCG
>JANNFT010000323.1:0-4317 GCA_031380185.1 Pseudomonadota bacterium | reverse complement strand
CATGCGAAATATGCTGGATTGCTTACGCGAACGGCCGGTAGCACTCATGGAACCTCCTTTCGAGGTTTATCCTACTCAACACCTACCACCTAAAAAAACGCGCGATGTTTGTCTCGGTCGCACGGTTCGTAAGTAGCCGGTGCATTGTCTAAGGAACGGCGGCACGCAGCGCCGACAACACCGCATCCCAGGAACGCCCGAAGATCGGAGCCCGCTTATCCCACAACTCGGCGCTGCTTTCGCTGGACCGATGGCTCACGCTAACGCGGGTACCTTCGGCTGCGGCCTCGAAGCGGATATCGACCTCGGTGGGATGGCCTGCGTCGGTGCCGACAAAGAAGTCCAGCACGACGTGGTGCGGTGACTCCCACAGCCGTACACGTCCGAGTTCAAGCTCTGTGCCGTCGCGCGAGCGTTCATAGAAACGCCCGCTTTCCAGAAGGAAAAGCTCGCTGTTTGCGTCATTCAGGTGGCGCCGATCCCGGGGCCACCACTGGTCGATCTGCGCTGTAAACAATTCAAACGCCTGCGCTGGCGGCAGCGGCAGTAACACCGATTTGCTGATCATTTGTTCTTCTTCGCGAGTGTCTGTAATCGATTAAGCGACGTACTCCAAAAATCATCGAGAAATTCGCGCACGGACACGAAACCCTGAACCCGAACAGCGTAGAGATTGAGCGTCCCCACTTCGTGCATTTCAACCAGACCCGCTTTAGTTAGCACCGCCAAATGTCGAGACACGGCCGGGCGGCTCACCGGAAAGCGCTCGGCAAGCTGCTCAACCGATAGCGGTGTATCACGCAGTTCCTGCAAAATCGCGCGGCGCGTGGGGTTGCCAAGAGCATCGAGTGGCTGCATTTTAACGGACTATTCGTAACATTTTTGTTACTATAACATTGCTAAAATCAGAATACAAACGCTGTGCCAGTGGGTGCATCGCATAAGCCATTCACGGCAGTCGGGATGGCGGCTTTGGTGCAGAAAATTTTGCAGGGGAATGTTGGGGCTTGGCCGAACGGTGATGCTCGATCATTCGGTTTTTACGGAAAGGATTAAGCGATCTGCAAACTACGATAGTAGCTCGCCAAAATCATTTAGTATGAATGGATTAATGATCTGCACACCGTCAAAATGTTGTTCGTGCGGAAAATCCTCGGATAAGAGCGTCGCAACGCCCGCTTCACGAATTGTCGCCCAAAGCATTGCGTCCCAAAACGAGAGTTGATTGCGCTTAACCGCCGCCAAGGCACGCGTCAGCGTAGCGGCCTTCGCCGAAATCACTGGAAAGAATTGTTGCCAGTCATCAACCTGATCTATTGCATCTCCGATCGGCATTAGCCTCTTACGCGTAACGGCGGAGAAGAATTCGCATAGTGATTGCAGGCTTAAGACGCAGTTTGAGGGAGATAGTTGCGCAAATAACTCGATCGCTTTGTTGTGCTTTTCACCGGCGTCAAGGTCTACTGAGTACACCAGAATATTGGTGTCAAGCGATACACACTTACCGTTCATGCAACTGCTCGCGTGATGGCGCCCGACCGCCCAAGTGATAGCCCTTTCGCATGCGCGCCAGCATGCGCTCGCGAATCGCTTTTTGGGTGGCTGTCAATCGTTGACCATTCGCGATGCGAACAATTTTTGCGACGGGCTTGCCGCGGCGAGTAATTATTATCTCTTCGCCACGCTCCACTGCTTCGATATAGCGCGAAAGATGCTGATTTGCATCTCTTAGACTGACTTGCTGCTTCATTGGCGCGAGGTTGGGAGCATTTTGAGGTAGACGAAGTTGGGCGCTGCGAATCGTTTCTACCGTTGCTATGTATGGGGCGATGGGTGACACAGATCGCTCCATGGGAATTTCGGCCGCAACTATGAAGTAAAGCGCAAAGTGGTATTTGTTCTAGCGTAGAATGACGACCCTAATCGACGCTATTTTTTTACCGTAACAAATCCCGTCATGGCCGAAGCCTCCACCCTGCTTTCAAAAATTCCCGGTACGGTGATCGTGCTTGGATTCGTGAGCTTCTTTAATGACCTCGCATCCGACATGGTGATTCCGTTGATTCCATTGTTGCTTGCCACCGAGCTTGCGGCAGGCCCGATTATGCTTGGACTGATTGAAGGTGTTGCCGACGCGCTCGCCAGTTTCATGAAGCTTTGGTCCGGCCGCTATTCCGATCGCATCGGCGGAAAGCGCAAAGGGCTGGCATTGACGGGCTATTTGATATCGAACTGCGTGCGGCCATTTTTCGGCGCCGTGTCGGGATGGTTCGGCCTGCTGCTGCTGCGCAGTGTTGATCGATTCGGCAAAGGCGTTCGGAGCGCGCCGCGTGATGCACTGGTCGCCGACGTTACACCGCCGTCGTTACGCGCAGTGGCGTTTGGATTGCATCGTGCGTTGGACAATGCCGGCGCCGTAGGTGGCGCGCTGCTGGCGGCGGCGGTTTTGGCGTGGTCGACGTTGTCGCTGCGCGAAGTCATTGCGTGGTCGGCGATACCTGGATTTATCGGTGTGTTTTTGCTGTGGTGGTTGGTCAAGGAACCGCAAGGTACGACACGACCGGTCACCCCGGCGCGGACGTTGATTTGGCAAGGCTTATCGCCAATATTGCGCCACTACTTGTTGCTGCTTGCTTGGTTCACGTTCGCGCGCGTTTCCGAAACATTCATCGTCTTATTTGGCCACAATTTGGGCATGAGTGCGGTCAATTTATTGTTGCTATGGGCGATGCTAAATTTGGCAAAATCCTTGGCGTCGTGGTGGGGTGCAAAGGCGGCGTTGATCTACGGCAAGGAACGCATCATGGCGATTAGTTGGATCGCCTATGCCGCAACGTTCGTTGCGTTGAGCTTGACGTCGTCAGCGCTGATATTATGGATTGTAACGCTGGTCTACGGTCTGTTCGCCGGACTCGGCGAAGGCATCGAACGGGCGGTAATCGGCGATTTTGCCGCACCGGCGGAACGCGGCACGGCGTACGGTTGGTACAACATGATGTTAGGAATATCAGCGATTCCGGCAGGATTGCTGTTCGGCGCCATCTGGCAATTTTTCGGAGCGTCGTATGCGTTTCTTTTCGCCGGTTCAAGCGCCGCCATTGCCGCGGTGGTGTTGCATCATTATCTCGCGCCGAAACTCAAACTCGCCGCTAAGTTGGACTGATTATGCCACTCATTTCCCTCGATAACGCTCAGCTCGCCTATGGCCACGTGCCATTGCTCGATCGCGCCGAATTTAAGCTCGAGAAGGGTGAGCGGGTCGGCTTGCTGGGCCGAAACGGCGCCGGGAAAACCAGTCTGTTGAAAGTCATCGTCGGTTCGGTTTTTCTCGACGATGGCATCGTCTGGCGCGCGCCCGGGCTGCGCTTGGGCTATGTGCCGCAAGAGCCGCCGTTGGACGATGCGGCGACGGTGTTTGAGACGGTTGCCGGTGGGTTGGGAGATTTACAAGCTACGCTTGTCGAATACCACGATGTGTTGCATCAACTCGCCGATCCGAATCACGATCCTGTGCTGCATGGCAAATTGGATCAGTTAAGCCACGCGTTAGAGGCGCACGATGGTTGGCGCATGCAAAGCCGCATTGAATCGACGCTACAGCAACTTGAGCTCGATGCCGACGCAAAAATCGGCAGTCTCTCGGGTGGCTGGCGTAAGCGCGTGGCGTTGGCGCGCGCCTTGGTAAGCGAGCCGGATTTGCTGGTGCTGGATGAGCCGACCAATCACCTGGATATTGCGGCGATCGATTGGCTCGAAAAATTTCTACGCGAGTCGAATCTGAGTTTGCTGTTCGTCACCCATGATCGGCGCTTCCTCGATCGCGTCACGACGCGAATTGTCGAGTTGGATCGCGGCATCCTGCGGGATTTTCCGGGGAACTACACGGCCTATCGCAAACGCAAAGAGGACATGCTCGCGATCGAAAGCGTGCGCCAGGAAAAATTCGACAAGGTGCTTGCGGAAGAAGAAGTATGGATTCGCCGCGGCATCGAAGCTCGGCGTACGCGAAACGAAGGCCGGGTGCGACGGCTGGAGCGCTTGCGTGTCGAGCGCGCGGCGCGGCGCGAACGCCTAGGCCAGGTGAATTTTGCCTTGGCTAGCGGCGAACGCTCCGGCGAATTGGTGGCCGAGCTGAAAAGTGTCGGGAAAACCTATGATGATCGTTTCGTGATCAAGGATTTTTCCGCACGCATCTTGCGCGGTGATCGCATTGGATTGATCGGTCCGAATGGCATCGGCAAAACTACGCTGCTTAAACTGCTGAGTGGAGAAATTGGCGCGGATCAAGGAACGGTGCGCCTCGGCACGAAGCTCAAC
>JANNFT010000271.1:0-2840 GCA_031380185.1 Pseudomonadota bacterium | reverse complement strand
CCGTAGCGGTGGCTAAGGCCCATGCGGTAGATGCTTTTCGCGCGGCCAACATTCGACGAACCATAGCGGCCGATCGGAATGGTTTCGTCGCTGGGTAAGCCGCAGGGCATGCTCGCGACCCACAACAACTCGTCGCCGATGGAGTGATAGACGAACTGGTGTATCTGCGTCAGTTCCTCCAGGCACGCTTCCACGCCGGCATGTACCCCAGTGACGAGTTCCAGCTGCGCCTCGCTGAAATCGGTGGTGATATGCGGATGCGTGAGCGCAGACCCAAGCGCCGCCGGGTGCGGCGTCATGGCCAACGCACCGCCCGGCTGCACTCGCAGACTCTCCTTTTCAATCCCGCGGCGAATACCTTTCAGCGCCGTGGGTGACAGTGCGCGCGCGCGTTCGTCCAAACCATTCATGCAAAGTTCCCTTTAGCCGTTCTTGAGCCGAAAGGTAACAGACATCCGCCGCGCATGCCAGCTATGCGGCCAACGCTCGAGCCGATCGGCGATGCGGCGAGGCGCTCGCGCTACCCGGTGAATCTGTGCCACACGTTCGGACGATTTCGAGTTGCCTCGCTCGGTGCGATTGATCTCGCAATTGTGGTTCGTCATGTCGATAGTCCCGTCTATGCGATGAGGCTGATCTAATCGTATGCCCCGCCGGGCGTGGCTAACACCTCGTCGACAGCGCGGATGATCGCGGCGTTGAGATTAAGCGCGATAGCGATAATCATCCAATATTTTTTCACGGGGTGCATAAGGATTTGGCGAACTACATTTCTTGGCTGTATTCTAGTGCAATCCTATCATTGCCAATTAAAACTACGCGTGAAAATTACTGCCATCGACACCATCAACCTCGCCGAATTTCCGAACGTGCTGTGGGTGCAAATCCACACGGATGAAGGACAGATCGGCCTCGGCGAAACGTTTTACATGGCGCAGCCCGTCGCAGCCCACGTGCACGAATCCTGCGCGCCTTATTTGCTCGGCAAAAATCCGCTGGAGATCGATAAACACAATTGGAATTTCCTGCGCACTTACGTTGGATTCGCCAGCGCCGGCGCGGAGATACGCGCGGCATCGGCGATCGACGTTGCGCTCTGGGATATTTTCGGCCAAGTGACGAATCAGCCGATTTATCAGTTGCTCGGCGGCGCGAGCCGCGACAAGGTGCGCGTGTATAACACCTGCGCCGGTTACAAGTATGTGCGCGCGAAACCGGTGCAGTCCTACGACAATTGGGGCGTGGCGAAAAAGAGCAAGGGGCGGCCGTACGAAGATCTTGAGGCCTTCATGAATCACGCCGACGAACTCGCATTAAGTTTGCTCGACGAAGGCTACACCGGCATGAAGATTTGGCCGTTCGACGAGTACGCGGAGGCTTCGCGCGGTTCTTACATTTCAAATGCCGATCTGAAAAAAGCACTGAAGCCGTTCGAGAAAATTCGCAAAGCGGTTTGCGACAAAATAGATATTCACGTTGAGTTTCACTCACTGTGGAATCTGCCGGCCGCCATTCGCATCGCCAAAGCGCTGGAACCATTCGATCCATTTTGGTATGAAGATCCAATCAAGATGGATAACCTTGATGCGCTCGCCGAATACGCGCGCCGCACCGACGTGTGGGTGACGGCGAGTGAAACGCTATCGACGCGCTGGGGTTTTCGTCCGGCGTTCGAGAAAAACGCGCTGTCGGTATGCATGCTCGACATCGGCTGGTGCGGCGGACTGTCGGAAGCAAAAAAAATCGCAATGATGGCGGAAACCTATGCACGGCCGATCGCGCCGCACGATTGCGTCGGCCCGGTGTTGCTCACGGCAGGCGTACATCTGTCGCTGAACTGCACCAACACTTTGGTGCAAGAAGTGGTGCGGGCGTTTTATCACGATTGGTACCAAGAATTGGTCACGCAATTGCCGCCGCTCAAGAATGGCTTCATCACCGCGCCGATTGGGCCGGGCTTGGGAACCCAACTGAAACCCAGTGTATTGAAGCGCAAGGACGCGACAATACGCACCAGCAAACTTTAAAATAAAGGAAAGTTATGAACCTAAACTCCGCAGTATGTATAGTGACCGGCTCGGCGGTTGGCGTCGGCGCAGCATGCGCCGTGCAACTCGCCACGAAGGGCGCTCGCGTTGTAATCAATTACAGCAAGAGCGAAAAAGAGGCACGCGAAACCCAAGCACAATGCCACGCGGCAGGCGGTGAAACAATATTGGCGCAAGGTGATGTCGCGCAAGACGCCGACTGCAAACGCATCGTTCAAGCCGCGCTGGATAAATGGGGCCGTATCGACGGATTAATCAACAACGCGGCGATCACCAAGTTTGTCGATCAGCGCGACCTCGACGGCATCGACGCCGAGGATTTCCAACGTTTATACGCGGTCAATGTCGTCGGCCCCTATCAGATGACGCGCGCCGCAACACCTGCGCTGCAAAAACAAGGCGGCTCGGTGGTGATGATTTCATCGATGTCCGGCATCACCGGCGTCGGCTCTTCGAACGCGTATGTCGCGTCGAAAGGCGCGTTAAACACCATGACGCTCGCTCTCGCGCGAGCGCTTGCGCCGAGCGTGCGCGTTAACGCAGTGTGCCCCGGCTTGATCACAACGCGATGGCACACGGCTCGCTTTTCAAATCCAGACGACTACGAAAAGTTTCGCGATAAATATGCAGAGAATATCGCGCTCGGCAAAGCGTGCAGCGCGGACGATGTAGCCGAGGTCGCAGTGTGGTTGGTGGAACATGGCGATATGATCACCGGAGAAATGATCAAAATCGATGGCGGTGCGCACTTGGGCCCGGCTTGGCGCAAGCGCTGATAGCCCTGTCAATGCG
>JANNFT010000216.1:0-10935 GCA_031380185.1 Pseudomonadota bacterium | reverse complement strand
GGATATCTGGCGCAAGCTGGGTGACATGGGGCTATTAGGTATCTCGATTACGGAAGAATACGGCGGCAGCGGCATGGGCTATCTCGCCCACGTTGTCGCCGTGGAAGAAATCTCGCGCGCGTCCGCATCCGTTGGCCTATCGTACGGCGCCCACTCGAATCTTTGCGTCAACAATCTTTTTCTGAACGGCAGCATCGTGCAACGGCAAAAATATTTACCGAAGCTGTGCAGCGGCGAGCACGTCGGCGCGCTGGCCATGAGCGAACCGGGCGCCGGGTCGGACGTGGTCGGTTCCATGTCGTGTCGCGCGGTAAAGCACGGCGATCGTTGGATCGCCAACGGCAGCAAAATGTGGATCACCAACGGCCCCGATGCCGACACCTTAATCGTTTATATGCGAACTGCGGAAATCGAATCGTCGGCGCGCTCAATGACCGCATTCATCGTCGAAAAAGGTATGAAAGGATTCAGCACCGCGCAAAAGCTCGACAAGCTCGGCATGCGCGGTTCGAATACTTGCGAGTTGGTGTTCGAAGATTGTGAGATTCCCGAGGAGAATATTCTCGGCTACGCCAACGGCGGCACGCGAATATTGATGCGCGGCCTCGATACCGAGCGCGTAACGTTATCCGGCGGCCCCATCGGCATTATGCAAGCCGCGATGGACGTCGTTGTCCCCTATGTTCACGAGCGCAAACAATTCGGCAAGCCGATTGGCACATTCGAATTGATGCAAGGCAAACTCGCCGATATGTATGTGAAGTTGCAATCGTCGCGCGCATTCGCCTACCGCGTCGCCACCGGGATCGATGAGGGTCACCCGTCACGCAAAGATTCGGCCGCGTGTTTGCTCTATTCTTCGGAATGCGCCGTACACGTTGCGCTCGAAGCGATTCAATGCCTCGGTGGCAACGGCTATATCAACGACTATCCAACCGGCCGCTTACTGCGCGATGCGAAGCTATACGACATCGGCGCCGGCACCAATGAGATACGGCGCATGCTCATCGGCCGTGAAATTTTTGACGAGGCCACATGATATTGACCGACGATCAGCGCGCCGTGCGCGACATGGCGCGAGAATTCGCACAGAATGAATTGGCGCCCCATGCCGCCGCATGGGATCGCGCCGCCGCGTTGCCCGACGCAATCGTCACGCAAATGGGCGCGCTGGGTTTGCTCGGCATGGTCGTCCCCGAGGAATGGGGAGGGGCCTACTCGGACTATGTGGCCTACGCGCTGGCCGTGGAAGAGATTGCCGCTGGTTGTGCGTCCTGCGCCACGCTGATGGCGGTACACAGTTCCGTCGGCTGCGCGCCGATTTTGAAATACGGCAACGACAAACAGAAACAGACTTGGCTGCGCGATCTTGCGACGGGAAAAAAGATCGGCGCCTTTTGTTTGACGGAACCCCAAGCCGGCTCGGAAGCCCATAACCTGAAAACCCGCGCCGTGCTGGAAGACGCCAAGTGGATTATTAACGGCAACAAACAATTCGTCACCAACGGCCAACGCGCCGCGATGGCTATCGTATTTGCTGTCACCGATCCCGATCTCGGTAAGAAAGGCATCAGCGCTTTTATTGTGCCGACGAAATTGCCGGGTTGCATTGTCAACAAACTGGAGCACAAGATGGGTATCCGCGCCTCCGATACTTGCGCGATTACTTTTGACAATTGCGCGATCCCCGAGGCGAATTTGCTCGGCCAACGAGGTGAAGGCTTGCGTATCGCTTTGTCCAATCTCGAAGGTGGCCGCATCGGAATTGCCGCGCAAGCGATCGGCATCGCGCGCGCTGCGTTCGATGCTGCGGCGGCCTATTCCAAGGAACGCAAACAATTCGACAAGCCCATCGCGCAACATCAAAGCATCGCCAACATGCTCGCCGATATGCACACCCGGCTGAACGCCGCGCGGTTATTGACTTTGCACGCAGCGGCGCTGCGAACACAGGGCGTGGCGTGCCTCTCGGAGGCATCGCAAGCGAAGCTTTACGCCAGCGAGACAGCGGAATTTGTCTGCACAAAAGCGATTCAAATTCACGGCGGCTACGGTTATCTGGAAGACTATCCGGTCGAACGCCACTACCGCGATGCGCGCATCACGCAGATATACGAAGGCACGAGCGAAGTGCAGCGAATGTTGATTGCGCGCGGCCTCTAATGAGTATTCGTTTAGCAGTTACGTTACCTTACCAATGTGTCATTCCCGCGCAGGCGGGAATCCATGTGGCATTCGAAAGTCAAAATGGATCTCCGTTTTTACGGGGATGACAACCCTCTGGAAAATTGCGAACTCGTTACGACCCTAATCGTTTCTGATGCCAATACTCACAACAAAAAACGATAGCCGATCCGAGGCGTTTCAAGTGAATGCCAACACCATGCGTAGCATGGCCAATGACCTACACGAAAAAGTAGCAAAGATAGCCGAAGGCGGCGGCATCGATGCGCGTAACAAACACACGGCGCGTGGCAAGTTATTGCCGCGAGATCGTATCCAAGCCTTGCTCGATCCTGGCAGTCCTTTTCTGGAATTCTCACAACTCGCCGCCTTCGGCTTATACGGCAACGACGCCCCCTGTGCAGGCATAATTACCGGCATCGGCCGAGTGCAAGGTCTCGAGGTGGTTATCGTTGCAAACGACGCGACGGTAAAAGGTGGCACGTATTATCCGATGACGGTGAAGAAGCATTTGCGCGCTCAGGAGATTGCAACGCAGAATAATTTGCCGTGTATTTATCTGGTCGATTCCGGTGGCGCGTTCTTGCCGCTACAAGACGAAGTGTTTCCCGACAAAGAACATTTCGGGCGAATTTTTTACAACCAAGCGAATATGTCGGCGCTCGGCATTCCGCAAATCGCCGTGGTGCTCGGCTCTTGCACCGCCGGTGGCGCGTATGTGCCGGCGATGTGCGACGAATCCATTATCGTCAAGAATCAAGGCACGATTTTTCTCGCGGGGCCGCCGCTGGTCAAAGCCGCAACGGGCGAAGTCGTCAGTGCCGAAGACTTGGGTGGCGGTGATGTCCATAGTCGAACATCCGGCGTAACCGATCATCTCGCGCAAGACGACGCTCACGCACTGCACATCGCCCGGGAAATTGTTTCCCATCTCAATCGACCGAAAACAATGCCAGTGGCGGTTCGTCCCGTCATCGAGCCGCGCTATCCTATCGAAGACATTTACGGCATCGTGCCGAAAGATACGCGCCAGCCGTTTGATGTACGCGAAATTATTGCGCGCATTGTTGACGGTTCGGAGTTTCACGAGTTCAAACAGTTGTACGGCAATACCCTGGTGTGTGGTTTCGCACATATTCACGGCTATCCCGTCGGCATCGTCGCCAACAACGGTATCTTGTTTTCCGAGTCCGCGCTGAAGGGCGCGCATTTCATCGAGCTGTGTAATCAGCGTAGCGTGCCGCTGGTTTTCCTGCAAAACATCACGGGATTCATGGTCGGCAAGAAGTACGAAAACGCCGGTATCGCGAAAGATGGCGCAAAAATGGTGACTGCGGTTTCATGCGCTAAAGTGCCGAAGTTTACCGTGATCATCGGCGGTTCCTTCGGCGCGGGCAACTACGGTATGTGCGGCCGCGCCTATAACCCACGCATGTTATGGATGTGGCCAAACGCGCGGATCTCCGTAATGGGCGGCGAACAAGCGGCGTCGGTTCTGGCGACGGTGAAGCGCGATGGCATCGAAGCAAAAAAAGGCACGTGGAGCAAAGTCGAGGAAGAACAATTCAAGGCGCCGATCCGCGAGCAATACGAATCTCAAGGCCATCCGTACTATGCCACGGCGCGGCTGTGGGATGACGGCATAGTCGATCCCGCTGACACGCGCATGGTGCTGGGCTTGGGACTTTCCGCGGCGATGAATGCGCCGATCGAAGATACACGCTACGGCGTATTTAGAATGTAAAGTTGCAATGACTAGCCTGTCGACTTCCCGCTCCGGCGATGGCGCGTTGACTATCGCGCTGAATCGCCCCGATATTCACAACGCGTTTGACGATCAACTTATCGCCGAGCTGACTCAGATATTGGAAGCTGCCGGTACCGATAACACGATTCGTGTGATCGTCCTAACCGGCACAGGAAAATCGTTCTCCGCCGGCGCTGATTTAAATTGGATGCGGCGCATGGCTACATTCACCGAGGAAGAAAATTATCACGACGCCATGGCGCTCGGCGAATTAATGCTGACGCTGAATCGCCTTCCGAAGCCCACCATCGCCCGCGTCAACGGCGCGGCCTATGGCGGCGGCGTCGGATTGATCGCCTGCTGTGATATTGCGATTGCGGTGAACGACGCGCAGTTTGCGCTATCCGAAGTGAAGCTGGGGCTGATCCCGGCGGTGATCAGTCCGTACGTAGTCGCGGCGATTGGCGAAAAGAATGCGCGACGCTATTTTTTGACCGGCGAGCGATTCAGTGCGGCGGACGCGCTTCACCTCGGTTTGTTGAATGCAAGTGTCGCCCCCAACGAATTAGATCAGGCAGTGCAGGCAATGATTGATCTCCTAATATCCGCCGGACCCGTCGCACAAACCGAAGCGAAAGATTTAATCGCTTCGGTCTCTCAACGGCCGCCGACGGATTCGGTCGTTGCCGATACCGCAGAGCGCATCGCCCACGTGCGGATCTCGCCGGAAGGTCAAGAAGGATTAGCCGCGTTTTTAGAGAAGCGCGCGCCGTACTGGATCAAAAAATAAATATGTTCAAGAAAATCCTTATCGCCAATCGCGGCGAAATCGCTTGCCGTGTTATCCAAACCTGTAAGCACCTCGGCATCGGCACGGTCGCCGTCTATTCCGATGCGGACCGCCATTCGCGTCATGTCAACATGGCCGACGGCGCCTGGCACATCGGTGGTTCGCGGCCTGCGGAATCTTACCTTCGCGGGGAAACGATCCTCGACGTGGCGCATAAGAGCGGCGCTGAAGCGATTCATCCCGGCTATGGATTTCTCTCGGAAAACGCTGAATTCGCGCGCGCATGCAAAACGGACAAGATCGTATTTATCGGTCCATCGCCGGACTCCATCGATGCCATGGGATCGAAAAGCGCGGCAAAAGCGCTGATGGAAAAAGCGGGCGTGCCTGTCGTGCCGGGTTATCATGGCGCCGAGCAGGATCCCAATTTACTGGCCAATGAAGCCAAGCGCATCGGTTATCCGCTGCTAATCAAAGCGGTGGCGGGCGGTGGCGGCAAAGGCATGCGCCTCGTCAGCAAGCCAGATGAATTCCAAGCGC
Source organism: Pseudomonadota bacterium (assembly GCA_031380185.1). Classification (GTDB taxonomy): domain Bacteria; phylum Pseudomonadota; class Gammaproteobacteria; order Burkholderiales; family JALYOK01; genus JALYOK01. The sequence goes on along the minus strand of JANNFT010000216.1, from coordinate 5,674 downwards.
AACTCGAAGCGGCAAAACGCGAAGCGAAAAGTGCGTTCGGCAATGACGATGTGCTCATAGAGCGCTACGTGCAGGGCCCGCACCATATCGAGTTTCAAGTGTTCGGCGACAGCCACGGCAATGTCGTTCATCTGTTTGAACGCGAGTGTTCGATTCAGCGCCGCCATCAAAAAATATTGGAAGAAACGCCTTCGCCTTTCCTTGATGAAACGCTGCGTAAAAATATGGGCGACGCCGCTGTCGCTGCCGCAAAAGCGATTCGATACACCAACGCCGGAACGATCGAATTCATCGTCGGCGAAGATCGCGATTTCTTTTTCATGGAAATGAATACGCGCCTGCAAGTCGAACATCCGATCACGGAGATGACAACCGGATTGGATTTAGTGGAATGGCAACTTCGCGTCGCCGCTGGCGAAGCATTGCCGCTGCGCCAAGATCAGATCACGCGCCAAGGCCACGCCATCGAAGTGCGTATCTGCGCCGAGAATCCCGCCAATCAATTTTTACCTGAAATTGGGCCGCTACACCGCTTCACCTACCCGACCGATACGGAAGGCGTACGCGTCGACACCGGCGTGCTGGAAGGCGACGAAATCAGCATCTATTACGACTCTATGATCGCCAAGCTTGTTGCCTACGGCCGTGATCGTCAACAAGCGCAGCAAAAGCTGATCGCGGCATTAGCACAAACCGCGGTGATCGGCGTCAAGACTAATATCGATTTCTTAGCGAAAGTGGTGCGGGAACCGGATTTTTTCACCGGAAAAATCGATACGCATTTCATCCCGCAACACATTGCCTCGCTTCTCGCAACGCCGGGGAAAGCCCCGCATCGCGCGTTGATATTCGCGGCGGTTCGGCAATTGCGCGCAAATGAAATCGCCGCGCATACAAAGTTACAAGCCTCGAGTGATCCCCACTCGCCTTGGGGCATGGCGACCGGTTGGCGACTCAACGGCAAAGGCTCGCGGACGTTGCTATTCGCCGATCCCTTGGCCAGCCTCACACGCGAGATCCGCGTACGGCAAAATGCCAACGGCTACGCCATCAAAGTTGATGACCACTCCTATGCTGTCTCAACCCAAAGCGAGACCAGCAACGAAATCAGATTGACGATTGATGGAACCGTATCAAGCGCACTCGTGCTCCTCCACGATGATCATTACCTAATCGATATTAGCGGCGAACGCTATGAATTGTTCGCGGTGCAACCCTTTACTTTCGACCATGCGGAAGAATCCTCCAGCGGCCGCCTGACGGCGCTCATGCCGGGACGCATCGTAAAAGTCATGGTCGACGTGGGTGATGCCGTCGCCAACGGTCAACCGCTGCTCATCATGGAAGCCATGAAAATGGAACACACAATCCATTCCCCGCGCGAAGGAAAAATCGAGAAAATGTTTTACAAAGTCGACGATATCGTCGCAGCAGATGCGCCGCTTTTTGCGTTCGAAGCGACTTAGAGCGGGAGCAAGCGTATTCCGGAATGCGCTTCTTCCGGGCTACCCTTACTGCACGACTTTGAATTGAATCGTAGAACGCATTCGATCGATCCGCATACCGGGATGGAATAGCGTTGTCGTCGCAGCCGCATCTCTCGGGGGGAGCAAGATGAAAAAATCAATCGTCGTTTTTTGTATCGTCTGCCTTGGTTTTTGCCAGCAGTTGTCCGCTACACAGACCAAGCGTTACGGCCCCGGTGTAACTGACACCGAAATCAAGATCGGCCAGACGATGCCGTACAGCGGACCCGCTTCAGCGTATGGTTCGTGCGGGAAAACTCATCAAGCGTTCTTCAAATCGCTCAATCTCCAAGGCGGAATCAATGGCCGCAAGGTCAACTTGATTAGTCTGGACGATTCCATGAATCCACCCAAGACCGTCGAGCAAATCCGCCGCCTGGTTGAACATGATGGCGTTCTCCTGATCTTCAGCGTCCTCGGTACGGGCAGCTTGTCGATTGTCAACTATCTCAACGAGAAAAAAGTACCGTTCCTCTTCCCGGCGGCCGCGCATAAGAAATTTCATAAACCCGAGACCTACCCATGGGTGATGGGTTGGGTGCCCAGCTTCGGCTTCGAAGGCCGCATGTTTGCCCGCTACATTCTGAAACATCGTCCTAACGCAAAAATCGGCATCATTTGGGAACGGGATGATATGGGAATTGAAGAGGTCGCGGATTTCAAAGTTGAACTGGGATCAAAAGCCAAACAAATGATCGTAGCCGATGTCAGCTATGAGCTTACGGATCCGACGGTCGATTCTCAGCTTATTTCGATCAAGGGCGCCGGGGCGGATACGCTGATCAGTCTCACCACGCCGAAGTTCGCGGCTCTGACCTTACGCAAAGTGCATGCCCTCGAGTGGCGACCTTTACATCTCACCACATATGGCGCCGCATCCGTGGGCGCGACGCTGCGAGTTGCCGGGCTTGAGAAGGCAGTCGGACTCATCACCGCGTACTTCGGGAAGGACCCGACCAACCCCGCCGTTCAGAACGATCCCGACGTCAAAGAATTTCTCACCTGGAAAGCAAAATACTTCAAAGAGGGTGACATCACCGATGGCTGCATTCCTTACAGCTACATGCAGGCACATCTACTCGTCCAAGTACTGAAGCAATGCGGAAATGATCTCTCGCGGGAGAACGTGATGCGCCAGGCGGCTAACCTGAGAGACGTTCGAATTCCGCTGCTACTACCGGGAATCACCATCAACACCAGCCCAACCGACTATCGGCCGATCGAAGAGATGCAGTTTATGCGTTTTGATGGCGAACGTTGGCTCATCACTGACGATAGGATGACGGAAGAAAAGTGAAATCAAGAACAGAAACTCCCGATTTCTTTCGATCTGCAACGAATTTGTAACGTCCTATCCTTGAAACTTGGCCTCAATGCGGCCATCCGACCCCGGACGACCGCAGTGGAAATTCTCTAATACTCCACGGAGGACAAGAATGAATCACGTATCATTTCGCCACTTTGTGGCGCTGGTTGCAGTTATGGTCAGTATTTCGCTGGTTGCGGGGCACGCTCAAGCTGATGGCAAACGCAAGTGTTCAGGGACAAACACGTTTTTATCGACTTTACAGAAGAACTCTTCGGCAGTTGGAGATATACCGGGACATGAAATTTCGCAGCAGATCATTCTGCAGCGCACCACTAAGTCATCGGAACCTATCTTTGAAGATGCGCAGCTTACCGATTTCGGTCAGTCCGATGAGATCGCGGGTACCGGTACGCATCGCGGCTATTCCGTGGGCGTTCTAAAAGACGGTAGTAGTGCACCTGCCCGTTACGAAGGCACACATAAGACGACGGTGAAAGCTGATGGTTCGTGGGAGGGGGCTGGCGAAGGATAGTATTGGCTACTGCCAGGCACTGGGAAAATGAAGAATGCTAAAGGTGAAGGCACTTATAAGTGCAAGTATTTGCCTGAAAGCAGTACCTGCGATTGGGAGGAAGAGTCCGAGTACTAATGTCGGATTTGTCTTTTAAAACTCCTAGGCGTCATCCAGCGGATGACGCCATTTTAAACCTGGAAATCGCGCATAGTCGCGATCGGTAGTAATCCATTCTGCCCCAGCCTCAATGGCTAGAGCAGCAAAGTACGCGTCGGGAACTAGATTTCCCTTTGCGCCGACCGCGCTTATCAGTTGATTGAAGATTGACCAGTGGCGTTCACCTGCGGCAATCACTACGCAGTTTGGTTGCTCCCTGATCTGATTGGCAAATGCGAGTGCCATCTCCAACGGTGACGGGTCAACGAACACCTTAGGATGTGTAACGATGCGCAAAAATCCACTCAGCGCGAGATCGCTCACGCCGAAGGACGCGGGCGAGCGCATCACTTCGCTGAGCCAGCGCTGGTAACGCGCGTGATTGTCGGCATCTTTTCTATGCGCGTAGACTAAAACGTTGACGTCGGTGAGGATCAAGCGTCGTCCATAGCATCCAGCAGCGCCACGCTGTCGTCCAGATCCACTCCAGGCTGCAAACCTTTTTCGCCGTATGTCCCGAGTTCAACTTGCGTGGCGCGTGCGCGCTTACCATGCCTCGTCAACGCCTCGCGCACGGCGTCTTCGATGAACGCAGTGACACTCGTGCGCGAACCGGCCGCACGGCGCTTGATCTGCACCAACAGGTCATCCGGTAGGTTGATTGTGGTTCTCATGCATCAAAGCATATTATAGTAGCATATTGATGTCAATCAGTAATATGTAACAAACCATCGGCCGATTAGAGAGTTTCAGTATGCGCTTTGATGGCGAACGTTGGCTCATAACTGACGATAGGATGACGGAGAAATAATCGAGCCTACCCTCCCTTGCAGGGCGCACTGCCCGCTGCATCGGGCAGCCGTTTTGCGGGCGGCCAGCGTGCTGGCCGAAATCCCCGCTACACCCCCGACCCTCTCCCGCCGGTGCGGGCGTGGGAGCACCCCCTCGCTCCGTCCCCTTCCCGCTTCGGGGAGAGTGGGGGACGGGGGGGTGGGGGGCTGCCGCCTATTTAAACGACTTTACATAAATTAGCATCTGCAACGTATTTGTAACGTCCCATTCTTGAAACTTGTCCTCTATGCGGTGCTCCGAACCTGGACGCCCGCAGTGGAAACCTATCCATACTCCACCGAGGTCAACAATGAATCACGTATCGTTTCGCCGCTTTGCGGCGCTGGTTGCAATTATGGTTGGTGTTTCGCTGGCTACCGCGCCCGCCCAGGCTGATGGCAAGCGCAAGCGTTCAGGGACGAACACATTTGTATCGACATTGCAGAAGAATACCTCGGCGGTCGGGGATGTTCCGGGGGCACGAAATCTCGCAGCAAGTCGCATTACAGCGCACGACTAAGTCATCGGATCCGGTCTATTCGGACATGCACCTCACCGATTTCGGCCAGGTCGATGAAGTGGCGGGCACGGGTACCCATCGCGGCTATTCGATGGCCGTATTGAAAGACGGCAGCAGTTCGCCCGCTCGTTACGAAGGTACCCACAAGACGACCGTGAAGGCGGATGGCTCGTGGGACTCGGTCTTCGAAGGTAAGTATTGGTTACTGCCAGGTACCGGAAAAATGAAAAACGTAAAGGGCGAAGGCACTTACAAGTGTAAGTACACCGCCGACGGCGGTGCGTGCGATTGGGAAGAAGAGTCAGAGTATTAGCCTGTTTCAACTGTTCTGAGCCTCTCGGAGGATGGTTCCGAACAGTAGTTACATGCCCGCACAAACTGAAACAGAAATATTCGACTAAACCATATTCTTTTTGGAGACTACCATGACAAGAAATCAGTCACTACCGAGTACGGCATATTCTCGCGGCATATCCCAACTGTTTTTTTCTATCGTCGGAATTTTCCTACTCGTCTGCGCGAGCTGGGCGGCGGACGGGTTTGAACGGCGTGATGTCAAATTCAAAAGCCAAGGGCTTAACCTCGCCGGATGGCTCTACGTTCCGAAAGGAAATGCCGAGAAGCGCCCGGCGATCGTCATGGCAAACGGCTATAGCCTCCCCAAAGAGGCCTACATGGATGTGTTTGCCGAGCCCCTCGCTGCCGCTGGCTTTGTTGTGCTGGTGTTCGACTATCGTTTTCTCGGGTCGAGCGAAGGCGAGCCGCGGCAACAGATATTCCCTCAAGCCCAAATTGAGGACTATCGCAACGCCGTCACC
>JANNFT010000195.1:0-8320 GCA_031380185.1 Pseudomonadota bacterium | reverse complement strand
GTGTTGGTCATGGACTGCACGACAATGGCGGCAGCGCCACCGATGACGATATTCCCGACCCGAACTTGGCGCGTAACGCGCCGGGTGGCGCTGGTTGAATAAATCTGCGTCATATTCCCGTACGACTTAGCGCTCAAGCTTGAAACGCGCAATGTTGCCTTGAATGTGCGGCGCCAAATCGAAGGCATCGCCGTTGTAGGTCATTTTCACCTTCGTGGCATTGCCGATTGTGAAGGACATTGGCGGTACGGCGGTAATATCCTGCTCGGTCCCGGCCTGATTATGTTTCACCCACACCACTTTACCCGATTGATCGCGAATTTCGACCCAAGCCGCGGCATCGAAGGCTAGATGCACCACATGGTCCATGATGCTGACCGGGAGAGGTGTTGTCACAGTAGCCACCTCTGGCGAAACAGCCGCCGCAGGCGACGGCGCCGACTGAGCAACATCTTTCGGAACGGCGCCAAGCGTCACCAACGGCGCATTCGCCTTGCCGCGTTGGGCCAAATTGCCGTCCCATTGCCACACCGCAAAACCCACCCCCGTCAGCAGCAAAATCCCGAGCGAGAGCCACAACACCAATCGATTGTGGTGCGCGCTTCCCGATTCGGAGAACTGAACGTTTTGATCCGGCAAGGTGATGCGCGCATCGGTTCCCTTGGGAACGCGTTTCTCGAAAGCCTCAAGCACGCTGTCAGCATCGAGTTGCAGCAGGCGGGCATAGTTGCGCGCGAAGCCCCGCGCGATGGTGTGGCCGGGCAGGCGTGCGTAGTCGTCGGCCTCTAACGCATCAATCTGCCGTGGCGCGATGCGCAATTTTGCAGCGACGTCCGCCACGCTCCAGTTGCGTTCTTTACGCGCTTGAGCAAGCTGCTCACCCGCGGTTTGCGTGGTGGTTTCGATCGACTCTTGCTCAGTCATATTTACCACTCTTCAGCAATTTCGCTTCCGGCGACTCGGGATAACGTTGCTTCAGTTTCAGCGCATTGCTGGCTTCCGAATTGCGATCACCCAATTTGCGATCCATGCGTAGCGCCAGCCATAAGGTCTCGGCGCTCGGATTCGGGACTTCCATCACCCGGGTTAGGTGCAATTTTGCTTGCGCCAAATTGTCGCGGCTGTAATTCAGATCGGCCAACTGAAAATGAATTCGCGGATCGTCTGGCGCGACGCGAAGAGCGCGCCGGAAATAGTCTTCAGCTTGCGCATTGTCGCCCATGCGTCGCGAGCAAATTCCGGCATTATTCAGCGGCTTCTGCGGTTGCTGATAGAGCGGATCTTTTAGCGACGCCAAAAAGTACGTAATTGAATCTTTTTCACGCTTGCGGTTACACAAATACCAGCCGTAATTGTTATTGATATCGGGATTGTTTGGCGCCAGCTTCAATGCTTTGGTAAAATTTTCTTCCGCGAGCGGGTCTTCACCTAGCTCCATATAGGTCAGGCCGAGCAAGTTATAGGCGGGAAAGTATTTTGCGTCCGAGGTGGTGGCGATTTTCAATTCTTCCAACGCGATGTCGAATTGGCGGCGGGAGTAATAATTGGCCGCAAGTTCGCTGTGGATTTCGGCTCGGTACCGGGCATCGGCGGCGATTTCCGCCACAGTTTGCTTTTTTGCCTCAAGCACCGGCGGTGGCGATGGCGCCCGGTTCGCGCATCCGCCAATCAATACCAGTAGCACCAGCAACAAGCGCATTAGTGGCGAACCTCCAACATGATAGTTCTGGGACGACGTGTCTTATCGATCACCTGACCCGCTAACTGACCGCAGGCCGCAGCGATATCGTCACCCCGAGTCTTGCGCGTGGTGACGACAAAACCGGCATTCATCAGCACGTCGCGAAATCGTTGCATCGCAACGGACGACGAGCGCTTGTATCCTGAATCGGGAAACGAATTAAACGGGATCAAGTTGAACTTGCACGGCAAATCGCCTACCAGCGAAACTAACTCCCGTGCCTGCCCGACGCTGTCGTTGACGCCATCGAGCATGACATATTCGAACGTCACAAAATCGCGCGGCGCCGCTTCAAGATAACTGCGACAGGCTGCAAGGAGACGCTCGAGCGGATATTTCTGATTGATCGGCACGATGACGTCGCGTAGTGCGTCATTCGGTGCATGCAACGATACCGCCAGTGCGACCGGACACCGCTCCTTCAATCGCTCCAGGGCCGGCACGACGCCAGACGTCGACAACGTCACGCGCCGGCGTGACAGGCCGTAGCCGTAGTCGTCGAGCATGATGTCCATAGCGTCGCAGACGTTGTCAAAATTCGTCAGCGGCTCGCCCATGCCCATCATCACGACGTTACTGATAATGCGCTCGCCTTTCGGGTCCCGCCCCAAGGCGCGATTCGCCCACCATAATTGGCCGATGATTTCCGCCACCGTAAGATTGCGATTGAATCCTTGCCGTCCGGTCGAACAGAATGTACATGCAAGGGCGCAGCCAACCTGCGACGAAATACACAATGTCCCGCGATCGTTCTCGGGAATAAACACCGATTCGACGGCATTGTGTTCGCCGACATTCAGCAACCACTTGCGCGTTCCGTCGGCGGAAATCTGTTCCGTGATCAACGCCGGCGGCGCGACAATCGCGACCCCCAGCAATTTCTCACGCAGCGATTTCGCGATATCGGTCATTTTGGCAAAATCCGTCTCGCCATACTGATGAATCCAGCGCAACAATTGCTTCGCGCGAAACGGCTTTTCGCCGAGCCCAACGACAAACTCCGTCAGACCGACAAGATTGAGGTCAAGCAGATTGACCATCGTGTTCATGCTGTTTTTTAGCGAGAATAAATATTTAATGCGGGAAAGAAATAGGCGATCTCATTCTTCGCCGTTTCCGGCGCGTCGGAACCGTGCACCGCGTTGGCGTCGATGCTATCGGCAAAGTCCGCGCGGATCGTGCCTTTGTCGGCTTTCTTCGGATCGGTCGCGCCCATCAATTCGCGATTTTTCGCAATCGCGTTTTCACCTTCCAGCGCTTGCACCATTACCGCGCCGGAGCTCATGAACTTGACCAAATCTTTGAAGAACGGGCGCTCGCTGTGCACCGCGTAAAAGCCCTCGGCTTCGGCTTGCGACAAATACATCATGCGCGCGGCGATTATTTTCAGGCCGCCTTTTTCGAAGCGCGCATAAATTTCACCGATCACGTTCTTAGCAACCGCGTCGGGCTTAATAATCGATAACGTACGTTCCACAGCCATGCCGATATAACTCCAGGAAATTCAAGATTTTACCATTTCAATTTCGGTAAGAGAAGGAAATGCTGGGGATTCTCAGAAGCCGATGCCTCGGATCAACGATTCTTTGGCGACGCAAGTTGCGCATATTCCGCGAATTAGGGAAGCTTTGCATAAGTTCGAGTGCTAAGTGAGACCAGGCGCGAGCAAAAAAAATCGACGCACCGCCACGGCAGCAACAGTAGGTTGGAGACTCGCATGGATACGGGGTGGCCTCGGGCCATTGGCTCCCAGCCCATGCCACGGATGCCAAGAGGCAAGCGGAAGGGGCATGGCCTAGGGCCATGCGGCTCCTGGCAACACCTGCGGGTTTTGTTGGAGCGTTAGGTTTTGCCGGCCTTTTGAAACGCCTCTGAGAAACCCAAGCCTTGCTCGACAAATTGGCGAGCGCGACGATCTCGTTCATCAACCCGCGCCGCACCGGCCGCGACTTCTGCCAGTGCAGCGTGCGGAACTCGCACAATGCCGGTATCGTCGCCGACCAAAATATCCTGCGGTGAAACGTCAATGCCATCCAACCGGATCGGAATACCGGTTGCAACCAAGCGCACGCGGCGTCGACCGGTCACCGGCAAAGAATGCCGCACGAACAACGGAAATCCCATCACGCGCGTTTCGTCCAAATCACGCGAACCGCCGTCAATAACAATCGCCTCCAGTCTGCGTAGCTGCGCTGCCCGGGTCGCGATACCGCCGAGCGCAGACACCGGCGCAGCAGCCATGTCAATTGCGACCACTGCACCCGGCGGCGGCTGATCGATGTAGTCGCCGATCCTGAAATCCGTTTCGCTGAATGCACCAAGCTCGCCAACTTCGAGTTTGACGGTGAATGCCGGCCCGGCAAATCGCAAGCCCGGCGCGACCGGCCGTAGCTTGGTGATCAGCCCACCTAAGCCCATATCATCCAACACTGCGCCGACCGTGCTACTGCCGTAAGCGCGCAGTTGCGTACAAATATTCGCCAGATCGTTATCGGTCACCGCTTAGGCTCGACGTCGACCCGCACGATCACGCCTTTCAATTCCGGCCGAACCGCCGGATAACGTTGCAACACCAGCGGATCATGGCCGGGAATGATGTGCTCCGGCGAACTCGCGAGTTTTTGCAATATGCCATAGGCATTCAACATATCGCCGATATTGTAAATAATCGGGAACGGCCGTCCTTCGGTCATATTGACATAAAAATGCACTGCGTCGGAGGCAAGGACTACCCAGCCGCGCCGAGTCCACACACGCACCACTTGCAGCCCCATGGTGTGGCCACCGACATGATGCAGCGTGAGTCCCGGCGCCATTTCGTCGACGCCGTCATGAAAGCTAACCTTGCCGGCAAACACACGTCGCGTCATCGCAACGACATCTTCAACTTCATAGGCGTGCCCGATCGCCGCATGGCACATGCAGCGGCCGGTGCAGTAAGCCATTTCGCGATCTTGGATGTGATAACGCGCGTTCGGAAACAGGCCATGATTGCCGGCGTGGTCGTAGTGCATGTGACTGATAATCACATCTTGCACTTCGCCGGCGTTGATGCCGATGGCGCGCAGACTTTCCGCCGGCGGATGCAAAAGTTTGCGCCCGCGTTTATTCGCCGACGTTTGATCAAACCCGGTATCCAGAATATATGTGCCGCTCTTGCCGACGATCGCCCAGATGTAATAGTCGATCGGCATCGGGCCATCGTGGGGATCGCCGCCGAGAAAATTTTCACTCGCCTTACGCATGTGATTCGCGTAGCGGATGGCATAAACTTCAAACGGTTCGGCTGTCGACATCGGGAATTCCTTATTGAGACGCATCAATCGTGCGCGCACGCGAAACCGCATTATCGCGTAATTGACGGCAGCGCTTAGGACCCGTCATCCTGCGCTCAATGACAGGTCGGCAGTCACCGCGCCTTGGCTCGACCCATTCGCGGCAGAGTGCCGCTCTAAACGCGACAGTTGCTCGAGGTAAAGTGGCATGGACCAAAGATCCAATTGACGTGCGCCGTAGCGCGGATCGATCAACCCTTTGACTAAGCGAGGAAGAATAAAACTCCGCCGAATATAATCGCCGTCGGAACGTAATACGCAATAGCGCAAGACGTCTTGACTCCAGTGCGCGAGATTTAGCCAACTAGGACGCCTTGGGGCATGTCCTTTGGACTCGTAGGGAATGTTAGAGTAATCGGGATAGCATAGCGATATCGCCTCCGTATGAAACGAATGATCGAGGAAATACTCGGCAGGCAAACTCGCCAAAAAATCGAACACGGGCGCCGCGAGAAATGGCGCGAACGCGTGGGCATCACGCCCTAAAATACTCCAAAACATCAGCGCAATCTCACGCCGTGTCCGGTTCCAGAAAAAAAATTGACCAATTGGATTGGGTTGTTCGGCATATCGCGCCAACTCGGCGACGACCCGCTCAACGGCAAGTTCGCGACGCCAGCGTTGACGCGCTTCAGGTTGTAACATCTTTGCCAAATTTCCCTCACTGCCCAGCAGCAGTTCGGCCAGTTCGGTAAGTTTGCCAGGACGATAAAGATCTAGGTTTTGTTGCGTAAGAAACAATCCGTCGCTTAACACATCGCCGCCGATACCATCGTACAAAACATTATATCCGCAGTCGCGCACGTACTTTCCGAGCCCCATGGCCCAACCGTGTTCATCGGCGCAAAAATTAGTCAGTGCGTTTTTTTTCAGCTCCGCCTCTATAGGATCCCCAATCGGTTCCAGAACAACGTGCCGAACACCCAGCGCCGCCGCCACTGCCGCGGCAACCCGCGCGTCTTCGTTAGATTTCGGCGGCAAATGCTTAAGGGTCGCACAGCATGCCGGCCTATTGCCGCGGTGCATCATGGCCAGCAAGATGTGACGCGAATCGCGGCCGCCAGACAAGGGCACACAAACACGATTCGGGTCATCCGTAATTAAGGCATCAATCGCCGCCTGGAAACGGCTGCCGAACTCAGCAAGCGCCGCCGCCCGGGTCGGCGGTTTACCATCACGATAGTCGGGCACACCCGATGATTCGATATCCCAGGTTCCGCCATATTCCAACATTTTGCCGCCAGGCGGCAAAGCGCGAATCTGCCGAAACGGCGTGTCCTCACCAAGGAAAAATCCGAGCCTAATAAATACGGCCAGGGCGGGATCGTCCAACTCAGGACTGGCGCCGGATTTTAGTAGTTCGGGAATTGAGGTGGAAACCCCGAACGACTGCCCTTCCTTAAAGTAATAGGTGGGATAAATTCCGTAACGATCAGTCGAGAGATCAAACGTCGCGCCATCCCAATCCCAATTGGTCCAAACACCGTCCCGGCTCGCGAGCGAATAACCGAGGAATACCGAGAGACTCCCGTCAACCGTGACTTGGCCATTTTGTCTACGAAACGTAAATCTCGGTGATTTATTCAGCCCACCAAGCTTCATTCAATGGTATCCATTGTTCTCGTATACAAAATTTTCGTAGACCCTCAAGAAAAATCATTGCTTTGCCGGCACGACATATCTAAATTGGGATTCGTGATTTTTTCCTTACAACAGCGGCACGCCTGTTTTTCGCTGAATTTCCTCGCGCGCCACACCGGGCGCGAGTTCGGCGAGTCTTAAACCCGCCGGCGTCACATCCATGACGCCAAGATCGGTAATGATGCGATTGACCACGCCCACGCCGGTTAGCGGCAAGGTGCATTGCGGCAATATTTTCAGATCCTCGCCGCCGTCTTTCTTTTTTGCAACGTGTTCCATCAGCACCAACACACGCGGCACGCCGGCGACCAGATCCATGGCGCCGCCCATGCCTTTGACCATTTTCCCCGGGATCATCCAATTGGCGAGATCGCCTTTTTCACTCACCTGCATCGCACCGAGAATCGAAAGGTGGATCTTGCCGCCGCGAATCATCGCGAAACTATCATGCGAGCCAAAAATCGACGAGCCGGGAATCGTCGTCACGGTTTGTTTGCCGGCGTTGATCAGATCCGCATCAACCTCATCTTCCGTCGGAAACGGGCCGATGCCGAGCATGCCGTTCTCGCTTTGCAGCCACACTTCAATATCGGAACGAACGTGGTTCGCAACCAGCGTTGGCAAGCCAATGCCGAGATTGACATAGAATCCGTCCTGCAATTCTTGCGCCGCCTTAGCTGCCATTTGATCGTGGGTCCAAGCCATGGTTATGCCCCTTTCTTTTCGCTGATGGTGCGCTTTTCGATGCGCTTTTCAGGATGCGCATTCACCACAATGCGGCTGACATAAATCCCCGGCAAATGCACGTCGTCGGGATCGATGTCACCGACCTCGACCAATTGCTCGACCTCGACGATGGTCGTTTTTCCGGCCATCGCAACGGCCGGATTGAAGTTGCGCGCCGTGCGGCGGAACACCAGATTTCCACTCTTATCAGCCTTCTGCGCCTTGACTAACGCGACTTCCGGGTTCAGCGCGCGCTCCATGACGTAATTGTGGCCATCGAACTCGCGAATTTCTTTGCCTTCGGCGACGAGCGTCCCAACGCCGGTGCGCGTAAAAAACGCCGGGATGCCGGCGCCACCGGCGCGCAGTTTTTCCGCCAGCGTGCCTTGTGGCGTGAACTCCAGCTCGAGTTCATTCGCCAGATACTGACGCTCGAATTCCTTGTTCTCGCCGACATAACTGGAGATCATTTTCTTGATCTGGCGGGTCTCGAGCAGTTTGCCGAGTCCGAAGCCATCAACACCGGCATTGTTGGAAATCACCGTGAGATTTTTGACCTGGCTGTCGCGCAGCGCATCGATCAAGGCCTCTGGAATACCGCAAAGGCCGAAGCCGCCGACGGCGATCATCTGGCCGTCTTTAACAATACCGGCCAGTGCAGCCTGTGCACTTGAAAAAACTTTATTCATGCTTTCATTTGGTCCATGTTTGAAATTTTCTCCACCAAGTGGAGCGGCTGAAGCTTAGCCTCTGTTTGTGGGCAGAATGATACCATCCCGGATCACCATCAACGCTGCGCGTCCGCCGCGCTGATGTTTCCTAAAAAACCAGTCAAGTCGACATACCAGATATTTCCCGCCGGATCCGCCGCCACGCC
>JANNFT010000183.1:0-9234 GCA_031380185.1 Pseudomonadota bacterium | reverse complement strand
GGGTCCGGGCCGGAGATCGCCAGGCTGTCCAAAAATACCGAAGCTGCTTCATCGAACGATACCCCGTGCTTTTGTCGATTCGCTGCCGCCTTTGAGAGATCCCACTCATAATGCATCTGTACATTATGCACTGCGGAGGGCGACCTAAGTCCGATTGAGTGGACTGGCAAGTTGTTTAATTATGCGACAAGCGTAGCCCAGTACGCTGCGCTCCTTCCGGACTACACTTGCTTACCGATAAACAATCTTCGTCTCGCGCTCAGCAGTTCATTCAGCACTAAACTGGCAATTACAATCGCGCCACCGACCAATGCCAAATCGCTCGGACGTTCGCCGACGCCCAACCAGACCCACAGCGGCGCCAATATGCTTTCCAGCAAACCGATTAAACTAATCTCCGCCGCCGTCAGGTGCGGTGTCGCGCGCACGAACAAAATGCAACCGATCGCCAATTGCACTACGCCCATGAATCCGAGCAGCGCGAGATCGTGACCGGAAGCCTGAAACGGCCACGCCAACGGCAACGTCAGCAACGCCGAAATAAAACTACCGATCAACACCGCCATCACCATGTCGGCTTGGGCGTGACTCTTGCGCAGAATCGCAACGTTGATGCCGTAGGCAATCGGCACAAACAGCGCCACCAAATTGCCGATCATTCGCCCAGTGCCAAAAGACTCGATGAACATGAGCCCGATGCCGATCAATGCGCCGCTCATGGCGATCCAGGTGCGCATCGATAGCCGTTCTCGCATCAGCACCCAGCCGGCGAGCGCCGCCATGAATGGCGAAAGGCAAACGATCGCCTGTGTATTGGCGACCGTGGTTAGCGTCAATGCCAATAGAAAAAACGTAATCATGGTCGCAAACAAAACTCCGGAGACTACGCCGACCCAACCGGCGCGGCGAAATTCCCGTAGGCTGGCGCGGCCGTGCGTCACACCAAGCCACAGAGCTAGAAACAAGAAGCTAAAACATGAGCGCCAGAATACGACTTCCCAATTGTTGCCAACGCTGGTGTTGCGTACGATGATTCCGGACAGACTCCAGCACACGCTGGCGCCAACCATTAACAGCACGCCCCACGTGCGCAAGGAGGACGGGTTCATAGGTTGTTTACCGATCGTGGCGGGTTAACTCCCGTTCGTATAAAAAAATTACCGATGGGACACAACCAACGCTGTCATTGCGAAGAGCGAAGCGACGAAGCAATCTCGATTTTTATCGACGCGAAATGCGCGATTGCTTCGTCGCAGGAAGTGCTCCCTTCCATGAACCCAGATCTTAAGAGCAGGCTGCTGGCGACAAACGCTTCCCCCTTTAAAAAAGGGGGACTGAGGGGGGGATTTTCAGCGTTTGCTATTCCCGACAACGCTACCAATAACCGTCGCGAAATCCCTCCTCGCCTCCCTTTAGAAAAGGGAGGAACGAACCGTGAGACCCGATTCCCGGTCGCAATCCGTCGTGCCCGCTGATGGTGACAACTTTGCACGAAGCCTATCCGGTTCATGGTCCGTGTACAGTTGCGGGCCGAAACTGGGCGCTCGCAATGATGAATTGAAAATTAAAACAATCCTAATATACCGCCCGCCCGCCGGAAATATCGAACACGCCACCGGTAGTGAACGAGCAATCGCCCGATGCAAGCCAGGCAGCCATCGCGGCGATTTCCTTGACGTCGACAAAACGCCCCATCGGAATTTTCGACAACATGAAGTCAATGTGCTGCTGGGAAATTTGCTTGAAAATGTCGGTTTTCGCGGCGGCAGGCGTGATGCAATTAACCATGATGCCGTGTCCGGCTAATTCTTTTCCGAGGGATTTTGTCAGTCCGATCACACCCGCTTTCGCGGCGCTGTAGGCAGACGCATTGGCGTTGCCTTCCTTGCCCGCAATCGATGCGATGTTCACGATGCGGCCATAGCCGCGTTTCATCATGCCCGGAACCAATGCGCGGCAGCACAAGAACGGTCCAACTAAATCGATCTCGATCACCTTACGAAAATCCGCCGGCGAGTATTCCCACAGCTTCACCGTTGGCCCGGCAATGCCGGCGTTGTTGACAAGGATATCAACGCCGCCAAGTTTTTTTTCCGTCGCGGCCAGCGCGGCATCGACTTGCGCCTCGTTGGTCATATCCATTTTCTCGGCGACGACTTCGCCGAGCGCGCCGAGTTCCTTCACGGCTTGCGCCATGGCGTCCGCGTCCATATCCCAGAGCGCGACTTTCGCGCCGGATTGCAACAGACGCTCGGAAATTGCGTAACCAATGCCGCGCGCGCCTCCCGTGACGATGGCAATCTTTCCCGCTAGATCAATTTGATTCATGATTCGCTTCCGAGTTGATTTGAATGTTTGAGAGCGCAATTATAACCAACATATTCACTGCGATCAGGGGCATTCGGCGCGGGCAAATACCTCTACCGTGAAAGGCGCGTTACCCTCACCCCTTGATCCCTTTTCCCGGCGCAGACGGAAAAAACTCCCTTCTCCATCGGGGAGAAGGGCGGGGACGGGGTAGCCTAGCGCCATGAGGGAACGGCATTGATCCAACGATGAGCACGGCGCTAGTTCCGCTTCCGGCTCGCACGTACTACACCCGATACATTTCGAACGCTTTGCAGCATGATCTGCAATTTTGCCAAATCAGGAATCTCCACGGTGAACAACATCGTTGCGAACGCGCCGCGTGTCAGCGTGTTCGCGGCGGTGACGTTGACGTGCTCGCGCGCCATCGAGTCAGAAATATCGCGCAGCAAGCCTGAGCGGTCTTCCGCTTCGACGGCGATATCGACCGCAAACGGCCCGCTAATATTGCGCCCCCAATCGGCTGGCATCGTGCGTTCACGCCGCTCTTCATCCAAGCGCAGGATGTTGGAGCAATCGGCGCGATGCACCATCACGCCACGGGACTTGGTCACGAAACCAACAATCGCTTCCGGCGGCGCTGGTTTACAGCATTTCGCCATTACCGTCGCAATATTATTGACGCCCAACACCAGAATTCCACGGGACGTCGTGAGCGCTTTTGCCGATTGAGTGACACTTGTTTCCGGCGCTTCAGCGACCTCCGTCATTAGCGCCTGCTGAATTTGCCGCGCCGTCACTTCACCATGGCCAAGCGCGGCGAACAATTCATTCACGCCGGAAAACTCTAATTTCGTTGCAATCTGCTCCAGCGCCATTCCGGTTTTGCCGGCGCGCTGCATTTCTTTTTCCAGTAACGCGCGTCCATTGGCGATAGCAAGGGTCAACTCTTGATGGCTAAACCACTGCCGCACCTTGGCAATGCCGCGATGGCTGGCGAGATAACCGAGATTTGCATTGAGCCAATCGCGGCTTGGACCACCCTGCTTCGCGGCGCTAATCTCAACGCGCTGCGCGTTTTGCAAAACGTAATTCAATGGCACGATAGCGCCGTCGACTTTGGCGCCGCGGCAACGATGGCCGAGGTCCGTATGGACGTGATAAGCGAAATCCACCGGTGTCGCGCCGCTGGGTAAATCGACCACTTGGCCTTGCGGCGTCAGTACGTAAACGCTGTCCTGCAGCAACTCGGCGGAGCGCTTACTACTTACTTCGTCGCGCCAATTCAACACCTGGCGCAACCAGGCGATTTTGGCATCGTATTTGCGATCGCCTTTGCCGCCCTCCTTGTAGCGCCAGTGCGCCGCGACGCCAAATTCAGATTCGCGGTGCATATCGTAGGTCCGAATTTGCACTTCCAGTGTTCGCCGTTCCGGGCCGATCACCGCCGTGTGTAGTGAACGATAATGATTGCCCTTGGGCTGCGCGATATAGTCGTCGAATTCCCCCGGAATCGGTTGCCATAAGTTGTGCGCCACGCCGAGCGCCGTATAGCAATCGCGAACGTCATTGGTCAACACACGCAGTGCGCGCACGTCGTAGAGTTCGTCGAACGCCAAGTTCTTTTCTTGCATTTTCTTGTAGATGCTATAGATATGCTTCGGTCGGCCTTGCACCTCGGCTTGCAAGCCTTCAGCGTGAATCGCCTGACGCAAATGCTGGCCCACACGCTCGATATATTCTTCGCGATCGCCGCGGCGTTCGTCGAGCATTTGGGCGACGTTTTGATAGGTCGCCGGCTCGAGGAACCGAAACGAGAGATCTTCGAGCTCCCATTTAAACTGCCACACGCCAAGGCGATTGGCGAGCGGCGCGTAGAGATTGAGCGTCTGTTGCGCCGCCCGGCGTTGTGACTGCGCCGTCGCGTTGGTGAGGCTACGCATGACGCTGACCTGCTCGGCCAGCTTGATCAACACCACCCGCATGTCCTGCGCCATCGCCAGCAGCATTTTTCGCAGGCTTTCCGATTGCTGCGCGCCGAGCGCGGCGCCGTCCTCGCTAAAGGTTTCGATCGCGCGAATGCGTTTCAGACCGTCGATCAAACTTAGGACGTTCGTGCCGAACTCGCTTTCTATTCGCTCTCGATCCCAATTCGGAAAAGCCGGAAGCAATATCGCGCTGATGCTGTCCGAATCAGCTTGGACTTCTCCCAATACGTTCGCAGTTGCGGCGGCAGTCGTGAAGCGCTGTGGCGCGTTTTCCGCTTGATTGAGTAACGCCGCGAGGTCTGCGATCAAGCCTGTAATCCCAGGCGAGCCGGCGCCGACTGCGCGGTAATGAGCGAGCCATGCGGGTTCACTGACGGGATGCACAGCCGGTGTCATGGCCAAAACTAAAGTTGATGGATACGCCTTGAAGTATAACGCCGGGAATCGAGTTATTGGCCGAACCAATAGTGCGGATGGATTTGCCGATACGCCTCGACTTCGACATGATCGGGGTCGAAGCGAAACGTCACCGCACCGTCACGGTCACTGCGAAAAACCGTCGCGCCCGATGCCGCATAACGATCGAGAATTTCGCTTTTGGGATGACCGTAGCGGTTGCGATAGCCGGCGGATACCATGACGAACTGCGGACGCACGGCGAGTAAGAACGCCGCGCTCGATGATGTTTTGCTGCCGTGGTGAGGCGCGAGCATCACGTTCGAGGCAAGATCCTGCGAGCGCGTTTGCGTCAATTCCCGTTCGCTCTCTTGCTCGATGTCGGCCGGCAACAAAATACTACCGCCGCGCGAACTAATCTTCAGCACACAGCCGCGATTATTGTCGTTCCCCTGGGTAACATTGATCAACGCGCCGGGATTCAGCATATCGAATCGCACGCCGTCCCACTGCCAACTCTGTCCCGCATTGCATGCAACAAAACGCGTTGCGCCCAACGCGATAGGATGCAGCGACGGCAAGCTCGCGGCGATCCAAGCGATCGGCATGGCACGCATGATCGACAACGCGCCGCCGCTGTGATCGCTATCTTCATGGCTGACAATCATCCCATCCAACTGCCGCACGCCGACGGCGCGAAGAAACGGCACGACGACGCGACCGCCGCTGTCAGCCTCGCTGTTGAAACGTGGCCCGGTGTCGTCCAGCAAGGTGTGTCGCGCCGTACGCACCACGACCGCCAGCCCCTGTCCGACGTCTAATGTTGTGACCCAAAACGTGTCGCCGCTCGGCCTGGGCGCCGACAAAGCAAACAATGGTAAAAGCCCTAATGCGCCAAGCCAGCGCGCCGGAAATCCCTTGGGTAATAGCAACCAACATGCGCCGATGATGCCTGCCGCAATTGCCCAAGCTTGTGGCGCCGCACCGCGCCATTGCGCGAACGGCACGTCCCGCGCGACTTCCAGGCCATGCATGGCCAACGCGAAGGCATGGTGCGCCCCTTGGAGCAAAGCACCGCATCCGGGAAACAAACCGATCAGTGTGAGGGGCACAACCAGAAAACTGATCAAGGGAATCGCGATGGCGTTGGCAATCGGCGAGACAATCGACATTTGTTGAAACATGCCGATCAACAACGGAATAAGCCCGAGCGTCACCGCCCATTGAATGCGCGCGGCGTTGCCGAGATGTTGCCGGATCGTTGCAGGTAGTCCTTCAACGGCTGCGCTATTTCGATTTGCGCTAACGAAGAAGATTAGCGCCACCGCGCCGAACGATAACCAAAATCCCGCCGCGTTCACCGCCCATGGATCGAACAATAAGACCATGAATAATGCGGCGCACAACACTTGCGTCGGGCCAGCCATCCGATCGCGCAGCAATGCGAGCGCGAATACCGCGATCATCAGCAGTGTCCTCTGAGTCGGAATCGATAGCCCGGCAAGTATTGAATAGCTCAGCGCCGCAAAAAAACCGGCGATCGTCGCGGCCTTACGCGCCGGCCACCACAAGGTTAAGCGCAGCGAGCGCCGCCATAAAAAATAAGCGATCGAAAAAATCAAACCCGCCACCATCGTCACGTGCAAACCGGAAATACTGATGAGATGACCGATGCCGGTTTGCCAAAACAAATCCCAATCCGATTGCGCAATAGCGCTCTGGTCGCCGATCGCAAGCGCAACCAGGACCGCGCCATAGCGTTGCTGTTGTAGCAGCGCCTGCATGTGCGATCGGATCGATTCCCGCGCGCGCTCGATGGCATAGGCAAATGACAAGTTTGCCATCCCGACTTGCGCGTGTTCCGATTTTTCGCGTATATATCCGGTCGCACGAATATTCTGCTCCAGCAACCACGCCTCATAATCAAAGCCATAAGGATTGGCGTTGCCGTGGGGACGTTTGAGGCGAACGCTGCAACGCCAGCGCTCGCCCGCGTGCACCGGGGATTCCGACGCGACGTCGGCGTTATTTTTGAAGTACCAACTCAAACTAAGATGACGCGGAACAACGGCTTGCGGGGTGAGAACTTTCTCGACGTCGAAGCGAAAGCGAACGCCATGTTCGCCGAAAGTCGGCATGCTCGCCACCACGCCGATGACCTCAATGTCTTTGCTTTCCCATTCCACCGGCAGCGAATCCGCCAGCCGATATTGCGCGAACAACGTCGCCCAAATAAATCCTGCGACGCCGGCAAACCCAATAAGCAAAATGCGTCGAGCGCTTGATCGCGAACGCGCGCTAAGTTGATGCGCTATCGCTAACGCAGCGGCCAATGCTCCAAGAGCCAGTATCCATGCGGCTCCTGGCAATGCTCCTTGAATTTGCAGCGTCCAGATGCCGAGCGCGAAGGAAATAATGGCAAGTCGCACGGCATCGTTTCAGTGCTGTTACAGGCGCGCCAAGCGGCCGTCGACAAGATGCAGAATGCGCCCGGTTTTCGCCGCCAGATCGGGATCGTGGGTGACAATGATCAGACTGGTTTGGTATTTCTGATTCAGCGACAGCATGAGGTCGAACACGCCCTGAGCAGTATGCCGATCAAGATTGCCGGTCGGCTCGTCCGCCAATACGCACGCAGGTTTCGTGACTAACGCGCGAGCAACGGCGGTGCGTTGCCGCTCGCCGCCCGAAAGCTCCGCGGGTGTGTGATTGAGGCGGTGATCGAGGCCGACGTCTTGCAAAATCGCGCGGGCTTGCTGGTGCGCCTTATCGCGATTCTGACGACGAATCAGCAACGGCATCGCGACGTTTTCAAGCGCCGTAAACTCCGGCAGTAAATGATGAAATTGATAGACGAAGCCAAGCGCGGAATTTCTTAGCATGCCTAGCGTTTTCTGCGAAAGTTGACTGATATCTTGCCCTTGCAGCGTGACGCTTCCGTCAGTAATATCATCCAATCCGCCGAGCAAATGCAGCAGCGTGCTTTTTCCGGAACCCGATGCGCCGACGATGGCAAGGGTTTCACCGGCGCTGACATCGAGATTAATGCCGAACAATACCGGCACTTCGACCTTGCCCTGTAAATAGGTCTTGTGCAAGTTGCGGCAGGAGATCACCGTTAGAGCCTCACTCATAGCGCAACGCATCCGCAGGTTTGATCCGCGACGCACTCCAACTCGGATAAATCGTCGCCAGCAAGGTCAACGCAAAGGACACCAACGCGATCAAACCGACGTCGCGCCACAATAATTCAGATGGCAATTCGCTGATGTAATACACGCTCGGGTCCAAAACCGTGAAACTAAATACCCGTTCGATAAAAGGCACCACAACATCGATATTTTTCGCCAGCAAGACACCGACAACCACACCGATCAATGTACCGAATATGCCGATCAGCGAGCCTTGCACCATGAAGATTTGCATGATGCTCTTCGGCGCAGCGCCTAGCGTACGCAGTATTGCGATGTCCGATTGCTTATCCGTCACGACCATGACCAGCGTGGAAACAATATTAAACGCGGCAACGGCAACGATGAGTAACAGAATCACGAACATCACTGTCTTTTCGATTTGCACCGCGCGGAAAAAATTCGCGTGGGAGCGGGTCCAGTCGGAAATATAAGCATCGGCGGAAATCATTGTCGTTAAATCACGTGCGACTTTCGGCGCTTCGAATAAATCGTCAAGCTTGAGGCGGATGCCGGAAACTTTGTCCTCCATGCGATACAGCCTCTGCGCATCGGCCAGATGAATCAGCGCCAGACCGTTGTCGTATTCGAACATGCCGACTTCGAATATACCGGCGACTTTGAATTGCTTTAACCGCGGCACGATTCCGGCTGGCGTGACCTGACCTTGCGGTGAGATCAGCACCACTTTGTCGCCGGGAAATGCATGCAGACTGCGCGCCAACTCCGAGCCCAATACGATGCCGAATTCGCCGGCCTTCAGCGCCGTCAGTTTGCCGCTTTTCATGTGCA
Organism: Pseudomonadota bacterium; assembly: GCA_031380185.1. Classification (GTDB taxonomy): domain Bacteria; phylum Pseudomonadota; class Gammaproteobacteria; order Burkholderiales; family JALYOK01; genus JALYOK01. The sequence goes on along the minus strand of JANNFT010000183.1, from coordinate 560 downwards.
TGCCGATGTCCGCGACTTGATTTTCCAACTCCGGCAAGATGCCGCGAATGATCGCGCCACCGACGTTGGCCTCCAGCGCCAACATCGCTTGCGCCATCACAAACGGCGCTACGGCGACGACGTTCTTATGCTTTTTGGCGTCGGCGGCGACCTTCGGCCAATCGGAGAGGGTATTGTCCGCGCCGCTGATCTGCACATGAGACGCGACGCCGAGAATCCGAGCACGCAACTCTTGCTGAAAACCGTTCATCACCGACAAAACCGTGATCAAGGCCGCCACGCCAAGCGCGATGCCCAGCATGGAAATCAGCGAGATGAAGGAAATGAAATGGTTGCGTCGCTTGGCGCGCGTGTAGCGCAGACCGACGAAAAGTTCAAAGGGTTGCAAGCGTATTTATTCTTCGTTAAAGGCGTAAGTCTGACACAACGCCAAGAAGTCGTCGTGCTGACGAATGATAGAATCGCTTCGACATGCAATTTGAATTCCTGGTTCCCGGTTTGCTTGACTCGCCGTCTGCGCAACGAATTCGCGAGTACGCTCCTGCGTTGGCGACACTTCT
>JANNFT010000180.1:0-16211 GCA_031380185.1 Pseudomonadota bacterium | reverse complement strand
CCGGGCCACATGAATGTGCTACTGGCCGAAGCGGGTGTACCGTACGACAAGATTTTCGACTTAGATGAAATCAACGCCGAATTTCCCAACACCGACGTTGCGCTCATCATCGGCGCAAATGACGTAGTCAATCCGGTCGCGCGTACCGATCCCAGCTCGCCGATTTACGGAATGCCGATCCTGAATGTCGACTTCGCCAAGAACGTCATCGTCATCAAACGCGGTAAAGGCGCCGGCTTTTCAGGTATCGAAAACGCCCTGTTTTATATGGACAACACACGAATGTTTTACGGCGGTGGCCAAGAGGCGGTGAATCAGCTTATCCAACAGCTTAAGCTGTTATAGTCACAACGCCAACAGGCGCGCCAGGCTTGCTGTTGGTAGGTCATGCCCGGAGAGCCGCTCTGGCATTGATTCCGGGGTCACGCATAGGCAAACTCCATTTCTCATGATAATCCGTAGCAAAATTTACGGATTTTTGCATTGCCGGGAAATCCGCCCACGCGCAGAATTCGTTCTGTAGTAATTGATTCCTACCTCCAAACCTTAAAGGATATTTACCATGTGGACCAAACCTGAATTTGCTGACCTGCGTTTCGGCTTTGAAGTAACGATGTACGTTGCAAATCGCTAAGCAATAGCAAGAAGCAGTAAAAAGGGCGCCCTAGGCGCCCTTTTTTATTGTGACTACGCCATCTAGCAGCGCAGCCAATTCACGCGTTCGAGATCGGCGCGAATGCAGGTTTGCAATTTCCGGTCGCACACCCGTGGCGTTGCCGTCTTTTAGCTGTTGCAGAAAACGCCGCAGGCCGGCGGCAATTTCTTGCGCGTCGGCAATGTTGACGATGTTTGTCGCATCAGCCGCACGCAGCGAGCTTGCGGTGTTTCCAATCGGATCAGTCAGCGTGAAAATGGGCCGACCCGCCCGCAAATATTCATAGAGCTTGGCGGGAATTTGATGGTTGCACATGCTTGCTTGGAATAGCAGCAAACCGTCCGCCACTAACATTTCCCGCAACGCTTCGCGATAATTCACCGTCGGCGCGAGTTTGACAATATCCGTCAGACCTAACTCGGCCAACATCGGGCGATAATGATGATCGCTACCGGTTGCACGCAACACCACTTGCAATCCCTCTGAGGAAATCTCGCCACTGTCCTTCAGCGCCCGCAACGCCGCGAAGAACGGCTTGGGATCGCGTTCCTGCGGATACAGAATGCCGCTGTGAATCAGGGTAAGTTGACCCGGTTGTCCTAGCGGCTTCGGCGCAAATCCCGTTTCGGCATCGCGAAAATTTTCGTCATCAAAGCCATTTTCAATCACGCACCAATTCGACGCCGGCTTTTCCGGATAACGCTCGGCGTACATCTCGCGCGTGCCTTCGGTGGTGAACACGGCGCGAGCGCAGCGGCGGATTATCGCAGCCTCCAAGCGCCGATGAATTCGCCAGGTGAACGGATCGCGCGGATAGCCGGGTTCGGTCATGGAGTCGCGAAAATCGGCGACCCACGGCAATCCACTTAGACGTTGCAGGCAGAGCCCAATCAAATGCGCCGTCGCAATCGGGTAGGTGGACATAATGACCGACGGCGCATGCCGCCTGATCATCGACATGCCGCGCCACACGGCGCCCGGCAGCCAACTCACCCAACGATCCGGTTGCGCCAGCCAACCGGGGTAACGCTTGCCGATCGCCAAATGGCGCGAGGTGTCCAGACCGAACGCACGTTCAACGATCATGCCCTCGGGAATCTCGGCCATTTGGTCGTCGCTGGTTTGCTCGTAGGCGCGCGGCGATATGGTCAAAACCATAGGCTCCCAGCCATTCTCGCGCAAATACGCAGAAAATTTCAAGGCGCGCTGAATGCCGCTGCTCACCTTGACGGGCGGATAATGGTAAGCGATTAGCAAGACGCGACGGTTCATGAATTTTGCGTGAGTTTTCTCATGGGCTCAAAGATCAAGCGCCATGGTTTCAGAATAAAGATAATCGATGTCGCCGTCACTTAACGTCGGGCTCAGATACACCTTGGCGATAAAACCGCTGCGAATCTTCGAGGGCCAGGGCTGACGCGAAAGGAACCGGCATTCGACATGGGTGCTGGCAATGCCTCGCAGAATAAAGTACCTGGCTAAGCGACAATTATGTTGCTCGAATATCGCCGCATCGCTCAAATAATAAATGTGCGCCGACGGCAGTCCTTTGAAGCGTGCCAATTTGTAAATGACGTGGCACCAGTTATCGGGCGTGCCAATCAGCACATGCCGCAGCCAAGGGAATACCGCGTGATCGCGATAAGCGCGCAGCGCGTCGCCTTTCAGAGCCTGCTCAATATCCGCTGCTCGCGTGAGCAATTCGGAACCGAGCGCGGGCCACGGCAAATTGATCATGACGGCTTGACGCTCATCCAATGGACGGAATTTCAAGAATTGCAGCACGCCACCGACGACTTGCGTGGGCGAAAAATCGGTGAAGTGATAGCCCTTCTGGCCAATTAATGTCATAGCCAGCCGCATGCTTTGCTTGCGATAGGCGTCGAGCACACACCAACTGGTGATATTGCAGAGGCGCTGAGCTTGGCCGTTGATGGTGCGCTGCGCATAGTAGGCGCCGATGCCGCCGACAATTTTTCCGGCGTCACGCAGCACGAAACCGTGATTCGGCGGCGTCATGCCCCAACTCTTGCGCAACGCGTCGATCCAAGTTTCCGGCGAACGCGCGGCGCTAAGATTGGCGTGAAGAAACGCCGCGAATTCAGGCAACGTTTCAGCCGTGACCGGTTCAATGCTGGGTTGCGCCATTCCTAGGTACCGGTATTTTCTGGATTGACGGTTACCATTGCCGCAACCATTGCAAACCCCAATTCACCACTTGATCGCGTTCCGCAGCCGAAGAGAAAGTATGGTCGGAATCAACAAAATCGTGACGGGTAATCGATTTGATTTTGAGTTGCTCTTGCCAGCCCGGCGAGCCGCGCACCCACTCATCGAATTCGCGAGCGATTAAATCGCGGCCGCTCATCACCAGCATGATCGGACCGCTAAAACGCGTCAGCCCGGCAAGCATGCGATCGGGAAGTGATAGATCACGCGGCAATTCCGTCGCCAGGGAATCTACTACGGCTTGTTTTCCTGAGGAAGATTGTGTCCGAGACTGGCTGACCAGCTTAAAAGCCGATCCCAGCGACTTTATCGGATTGAAACTCCCACTGAAAATTTTCTTCCAGAAACTGGGTTCCGTCAGGCGCTTTAAATAGTAATGGCGAAGAATGGCTTTGGCTTGGCCTTCGACGGTGCGCACCCAAGGATTGAGCAATACCAAGCCTTTGATGCGAACGTCACGATAGGCGTAGAACAAAATTGCCGACGCGGCGTTGCATTCACCCCACAGGACGATTTCCTCTAGCTCGGGCATTTCGGCCTTGAAGCGATCCAGCGCTGCACGAATGTCGTCATCCACGGCATCGAAGTCGTGAAACTCACCGTGGCTATCACCCCAACCGCGATAGTCAAAGCGGAACACCGCAAAGCCTTCCGCCGCCATGCGCCGCGCCCACAAGACCAACTGGCGATGGCCACCGACGCGGTACTGCGGTCCGCCCGCAACCGCAATCAGAATGCCGCGCCTAGCTTGGCTTGCGGACCGATGAAGAATGCCGACCAGCGGATCGCCGCCGCACTCGAACCGAATCGCCGCCTCGTTCAAGCTGTTGCCCACGTTTGCTTCGCCCACGCGGTTGTTGCTTCTATCGCAGTTGTCGAGATCGCCCGTTCCGCAACCTGCCAAAAATTCGGCCCGTCGAAAAATCGAACGTCGACGTTCGCGCCAATTGCACGCCAAGCATCGATCACTTTTTGGCTAGCCGGCGCGGCCTGATTTGCATCTTGCGCAGCTTGTTCGAGCCACAGCGTTGGCCTATTCGGCGACGGCGCAAAGGTCTCCAATCGCGCTGCGTCAAGCGCGGCCGCGAATTCCGGGTGAATCTCGTAACCGGAAACTTCCAAAGACATTCCCGCAGCAAATTGCTCGCGCATTGAATGGGTCGTTTCTTTCGGCAAATGAGGGCGTTCCATTTGCGCGGCGATACGCATGCGCAAAAATTGCGTGAAGTGTTGTTTACCGTCGACCACCGGTTGCCATGCGATGAACGCGGGATCAGTCAGATCGGTTGATTGTAGCGTTTCTGCCGCCAGAATCGCGCCCAAGCGAATTCCCCACAGACCACGACAACGGCCTGGCTGGCCGTTCAGCCAATCGATCGCGGCGCGAATATTGTCTTGCCATATCTCCCAGCGCGCGTCGACATAATTGCCGGCGCTGTCGCCGGTTCCATGCAAGTCGAGCAACAGTGTTCCGATGCCCAGTTGCGCGAACGCGCGCGCCTGTAACGCGACCATGCTGCGGCAACGGTTCATCTCTTCGTTAAACGGTGGCACGCATAAGATGTGCCCACGAATAGATGCCGCATCAGCCGGACAATGATGAACGGCGAAAAGCCGGCCATTAGGCACGTCTAAAAAGAATGGATTCAGCGTAGCGACAGGCATGCGCGCCTCAGAGCTGAGAATCGTAAAATTAGACGTTGACTAGGCTCGGCCCTTGCGCCGAAGCACAAAGTCAGCCATGGACGAAAGTGTTCCAAGATTATCGATGGTGATTTCTTCCTGCGCGAGCCGGATCTGATAGTGATCTTCGTACCAGGCAATGAGTTCAAGCAGTCCGGCGGAATCGATCAGGCCCGTAGCCGGAATGACGTCCTCGTTTTGCAATTCGCTGGCATCGTCCCCCATGCGATCGGCAATTTCGACGATCTTATTTTTGATCGTGAGTTCGATTGCTTGTTTATCTAGGCTCATTGCGTTGGATTTCCGGTTAAACGGGATTGCTGGGTTTAGAAAGTTTGCGTAGCGCAGTGACGACGTGAAATCCATTCAATACGCGATGATCATAACTCGCGCCGAGAACCGAACGACCATCCATAGAAACCGCGTGGGCGATCATGATGGCCGTACGCGGTGGTAAAACAGGTATATGACGGCTAACCTTCCAACGCGCCATGCTCGAGAATGAAATCGTCGCGCCTTGAATTTCTTGTGGGCCGAGCTTGTGAGTCGCGGCGCGGCGTTGCAATTCACCCATGGCGTTGACAAACCCGATTTCGTCTCGCGCCTGCGCGTCGCGTGCGACGGTGAGATATAGCGTATCGCCGGCTTGTACCGTGAAACCGAAATTCACTGTGGAATACTCGTAACGCTGATTACCGACAATGGTGGAATTGAGTTGCGGTGTTTCTTTTGCAAGCTCCACCAATCGACAGCACATCAGCGACAATAATGGGCTGAGCAATAATTTGTGGCGCTCGGCGAAGGACTTCGAATAAGTGTCCCACGGCGCCGGATCGTATTCGAGTTCGATATAGCCGGCAACAGCAACGTCGCGATGCCACGTCACCGTCGCAATCATGCCGCGCTCTTCGCTGCGCAGGTCGCGCAGTTCACCCGCGACATCCGGCAGGGTTTCTACGGCGCGGCGCGGCGCCGGCGCCGAACCTGATTTACCGCGATGGGCAAGAAATCGTTCGATATCCTCGACCGTCAGTCGATCGGCGCGGGCCGGGACGTCATCCGCGTCCAGACCATGCTCGCGTAGCAGTTGTCGCGCTTTTGCGGTGGGTTGGCCGGGCGCGGCGCTGCGTTGCGTTGGTGCAGTCGCGGCGGGTATGGGCTCATCGGCGCGCTCGCCCATCCACAACAACACGCTACCGACTGCGATCACTTCATCAATGTTGGCAAGCACCCCAAGCACGAAACCGTCGGAAGGCGCTTCGACTTCGACAACGGCCTTGTCGGTTTCAACTTCGGCAACGAGCTGGCCGCGGCTGATTTTCTCACCGGCCGCAACGCGCAAGGATACGAGTTTAACTTCATCGTCATTATTGTTTACGCGCGGGACATGAATCGGACTGGCCATGGTGCTATTTCCTCAAATCGTCAGAACATGTCCAGCACATTGCCGACAATCGTTTGTTCGTCCGGCAACTGATCGCGCTCGAGGCTCCGCGCCGATGCAATGGGCGCCGGCGGCGTGCCGATGCGAATGACCTTGCCACGATAACCAGCTTCGGCGAGGCTTGCGAGTATTTCCGCGCTAACGCCGAACTCGTGGTGTGACTCTTCCACCACAGCGATGTGCGAACGTTGCAGCAACGCCGAGAGCAAGGTCTGGCGCGGCAAAGGCGCCAACATCGAAAGCGCGACGATTTCGACTTCGAGTTCTTCTTCGTCGGATAAGCGTTTAGCGGCGCGTTCGACCAGCGGCAACATGCCACCGAAACTGACCAATGTTACATCCGGGTTATTGCTGCCGCGTCGCAACGTTGGAAATAGTTCGGCGCCTAGATCAGCGGCGTTCGGAGCAACGATAATGTAATCGACCGGGTCCTGCTCTTCACCGTACAATAATTTGTGTTCCAGAAATACCGTTGGGTTCGGCCAGCGGCGCACGATATCGGCCAACAATTGGCCGACATTGTGGCGATGACTAGCGTAAATTACCGTCAAGCCCGGGACCGACACGAACAGATTTTCCGGGCTTTGGCTATGGGTCGGTCCGTACCCTCGGCGGCCGCCGCAGGGCGCGCGCACGACGAGCGGCACATCGACTTCCGGGAACATGCCGGGAAATTTCACGGCATGATTGTATATTTGATCCATGCACAGCGACAAGAAATCGGCGAACATGATTTCGACGATTGGCCGTTTGCCCGCCAGCGCGAGGCCGATGCCGCTGCCGGTGATTCCGGCTTCGCTGATTGGCGTGGAAATCACCCGCCCGGCGAATTCCGACGATAGCCCCGCCGTGACCTTGAAAGCACCACCGTAGGGTTCATGCAAATCTTCTCCGAGTACAATGACACGCTCGTCTTTACTGAGTAGATCGCGCAGCGCGGCATTGATCGCGCCGCGCACATTGGCCGCCTTGGCCGGCTGGACGGCAGCGCCTGAGGCCTGAACCGCACGCAAGGAATGTTGCGGCACATTGACAAAACGCGCTTCCGGCGACGCCATCGCTTCGGCTTCAATTTCACGCAGGAATGCGGCGTTTCGCGTTTCGATTGCCTCACGTTCGCCGGGCGCCAAACGCTTGCCAATCGCGCTCAGCGGATCGCGTTCGACCATGGCGTTGCGCTCGGCGTCGTCGCGCAAATCATCGCCTTTACTATGGGGACCGAGACGCCGGGTGTCGATCACCAACATGCCCGGACGCCCGGCATTGCGCATTTCTTCAACAATATTCGCGACGGATTTGGCAAAATCGTGCGCGCTGTCGTCAAGGCGCCAAGTCAGCAGGCCAAACGCTTGGCCACGTGCTTCTATCGTTCCGCCGATGGTGTAGTGGGTGTAAGTCGTTTGCGCGATGCCATTGTTTTCGACCACGAACAACACCGGCGCCTTCCAGATTGACGCCAGATTCATGCTTTCATATAACAAGCCCTCACCCAACGTACCGTCGCCGATCATGGTCGTGACGAGGGCCCGGCTGTTCGACATTTTGCGCGCCAGCGCAAGGCCGGCTCCGATTCCGGTCATGCCGGCTTGTACGCCGTTGCTGTGGAAATGGCGAAACGCCATATGCTGGCTACCGCCGTAACCACCGCAGACGCCGGCTTCACGGCCCATGATCTCGGCGACCAAGCCGGTGAAATGACCGGAATAGGTCATAAAATGACCGTGATTGCGATGATTCGATAACACCACATCCTCGGGGTCGCTCAAGGCGCGCACAACGGCCATTTGGCATAGTTCTTGGCCGAGGCAAGTATGAGTTGTGCCGGAGAGCAGGCCGCGGCTGAAAAGTTCGAGAATCAACTCCTCGGAGCGCCGAATAAGGCTGCCGTAGGCGTACAGGCTCGCATCATCCAGGCCGATTAGTGGCTTGCCGAATGGGTCGCGCTGAAAGCCTGGAATATCTCTTAACATTGATTCGTCGCCTGACTGGTCGCCAATCCAGTACGGGTCGGCGGGTAAAACAGATTGATATTACAGAATTTATCAGTCCTTGCACGCTTGGATACACGCCATACGACGCGCCAGACTGGATGTAAGGGCTTCGACTAGCTGTCTAACTTACCTTTGACAAACCCGACTAGGCTACCGAGCGTCGCAAACGTATCGGCGCTAATCTCATCATCATCGACCGTGATGCCAAACCGCTCTTCCATCGCCGTGATGACATTCACGACGGCCATGGAATCAAGTTCAGGAATGCTGCCTAGCAACGGCGTCGACTCATTTAGCTGAGATTTGCGCGCGCCAAGACTTAGAACATCTGCAAGCATAGTCTTTATATCTTCTGCAACGTTCATGGTTAAGCTGTTGATTAAGAATATGACGTTTATAGCATATCATTTTCGCGACGTTCAGGTTTTGGGTTGTAAAATGCTCGCTGTCGCTCTGGGAGCCAGTCGGGCTTAAAGGAGATCGTTAAAATCTGTCCTCGCTCTGCGCTTTTTTTGCTACGATTCTTTAAGTCCGACAGGCGCCTCGAATTCGGAAACCATATGACCTCGCATGACAAAAAAATGTGCTGTTTGGATTAAACTCCAGGAAACCTTCCGCGAACATCCGCCCCTCCGCCCAACCATTAGTCCGCGTAACCGCGCGATCTGGCCTCGGCAGAACTTAACGACCTAATAAGCAACCCTATGACGCCACCCAGCGCCGCGCCCGACCTGAGTTATCGCCCCGATATTGATGGGCTTCGCGCGATTGCTGTCCTTTCGGTCATACTGTTTCACATCAACAAGACCTTGATTCCAGGTGGTTTTGTTGGCGTAGATATTTTCTTCGTCATTTCCGGCTTCCTGATTTCGCTGAATATTCTCAAAGACCTGGAGCGCGGGCGATTCTCGATCACCGATTTTTATCGCCGCCGGATTAAGCGAATCGCGCTACCGATGTTGATCGTGGTCGGTTTAACACTGCTCACGGCGCAATGCCTGCTCTTGCCTGAAGACGCGGAGAAGACCGCGGAATCAGGCCTGTGGTCGCTTTTATCGTTCGCGAACGTCTATTTCTGGTTGCACCAAGACACCAGTTATTTCGCCGCGGCCAGCAGTGAAATACCCTTGCTGCATCTTTGGTCGCTCGGAATCGAGGAACAGTTCTATATTTTTTGGCCCTTGATTCTGCTGGCTATGTATCGCCCGACGCGGGCGAAGCTGTTTTTCTGCGTCGCCGCCGTCGTGGCGCTTAGCTCGTTTATGTTGGGTGAAATGATGTTCGAGCACGCAGCGTCGTTTGTATATTACATGTTGCCGACTAGAGCGGGCGAGTTACTGATAGGCAGCTTGGCCGCATTCTTTGTTCTGCGCCAATTCGGAACTAAGGTCCCGGAGAAACTAGTCGCGCCCATGGCGCTCCTTGGCATGCTACTGGTGGGGGGTTCCTTTTTCATGTTGTCGGAAGGTCAAGTATTTCCTGGGCTACTGGCCATCCCGCCCACGCTCGGAACAGCTCTGTTGATCTTTGCCGGGCATTGCCGACGCAACATTGTCTCACGCTTTCTTGCACTGCGGCCAATGGTCTGGATTGGCCTGATCTCGTATTCCGCCTATCTCTGGCACTGGCCGCTTCTGGCGTTCTTTCGCTATGGCCATCGGGAAGTCGATCCGCTTGCAGGGGTGGTTATCTTTTCGTTGACGTTGTTCTTCGCGTGGCTGACCTATCATTTTGTCGAAGGGCCGGCGCGACGCTCAAAAGCCTCGACGCTACAGATTTTCTTGCGGCAATTCGTGATCCCGGCAGGCGCGTTGGCCGTCTTCGCGTTGGCCGCCATGAAACTTGATGGCTACGGACTTCGTTGGTTTTCGGCCGACTATAAAAAAGACGCGACGGCACTGCGCCAGGCAACGCTCCCCGCGTATTCCTACAACTATGTTTGCCAGCGGCAGAAACTCACGACGGCGGACGCCAACGATGAGCGCTGCATAGTGGGCGCCGATTTGAGCGCTGCCCCTGTTGCGATTCTGTGGGGCGATTCCAACGCGGCGCATTACATCGGCATGATCGGCGCCTTCGCCAAAAAAGACGGTTTCCGCTTTCGCAATCTTGCGGTCGGCGCCTGCCCGCCCATTTTTGGCGATCCCAAGGCGTTCGTCGCCGCGACAAGACTTTCCGATTGCCGCGATTCCGGCGAAATTGCCCGACAAGCGATCGCCCCGTACAAGAACGTCGTGATTTCAGCCGACTGGTTGATGTATCAGGGCCGCTCCGATCAGTTCATGGACGCTTTTTTTAACACCGTCAGCTCACTGGAAAAAGACGGGAAGCAAGTCATCCTGATCGGTAAAGCCCCGGTTTTTCAAAACTACGATCGCCGCTGTCGAGAAAAGGCGCTTAGCTATCCGCGGTTGACCTGTCCGCCTTTCAATGCCCCGCTCAGCGCCGATGTCTCTACTATCAACGCCACGCTCAAGGCCTTTGCCGAGCACAGCGCAAGCGTAAAATACTTCGACAGCGCCCTCTACCTTTGCCCGCATGGCGCCTGTTCCGCGTTCGATCCGGCCGGACGGCCGAGCTACTACGACGCGAGCCATCTATCCATGCCGGCATCGTGGGCGTTGGGCGAGACTATTTTGCGGCAGAACGGCGTGCCACCGCCTTTCAATTTAATTACGGCCGCCAAATAATCGCCCTGACAGGCTCCTAGGACTACCCATGGCAGCGCGGAGCTCCAGGCATGTATCGCCACGAGGCAAGCGGGTTATGCCTTCTGGCATAGGTTCGATTCAGGGATTCCGCTATTCAAAGCTTTGGTATACTTCCATTTTTGGCGGCAATCGTTCGATTGGCCGCCGATTTGTTTTTGGGGATAACGATGTCGTACGTGATGAATACCTATGCGCGCCAGCCGATCGGATTCGTGAAAGGCGAAGGCTCCTGGTTGACTGACGATCAAGGCAAGCGCTATTTGGATGCCGTATCCGGTGTCGCCGTGACAAGCGTGGGCCATACCCATCCGAAAGTCGTCGCCGCTATGTGCGAACAAGCGAAGAATTTGATCCACACGTCGAATCTCTATCGCATTTTCCGCCAGGAAGAATTAGCCGAGCGCATCGCCAAACTATCCGGCATGGCCGAAGTGTTCTTTTGCAATTCCGGCGCGGAAGCGAACGAAGCCGCGATAAAAGTCGCGCGCTTGTATGGCCACAAGGCCGGCGTCGAGAATCCCCATATTATCGTCATGGAAAAAGCCTGGCACGGCCGCACCTTGGCCACGCTGTCGGCGACCGGCAGCCGCAAGGCGCAAGCCGGTTTTGAGCCGCTGATGGATGGCTTCGTGCGCGTGCCCTACAACGACGCCATCGCGGTGCAACAGATCGCGAAAAACCAATCGAACGTCGTCGCGGTATTGGTCGAAGCGCTGCAAGGCGAAGCGGGCGTGACCATGGCGGACCTGGAGTATCTCCGCACCCTGCGCGCGATTTGCGAAAAGCAAGAGTGGCTGTTCATGATCGACGAAGTGCAGTGCGGCATCGGCCGCACCGGCAAATGGTTTGGCTTTCAACACGCCGGTGTAATGCCCGACGTGATCACGTTAGCGAAAGGCCTCGGCTCCGGCGTGCCGATCGGTGCGTGTGTTACGGCCGGTCGCGCCACCGGCGTGTTCGGCCCCGGCAATCACGGCTCGACCTTCGGTGGCGGCCCCTTGGTTTGCGCCGCGGCGCTCGCGACATTACAAGTCATCGAGGAAGAAGGTCTACTGGAAAAATCGACCATAACCGGCGAATGGATTCGCGCGCAATTGCGCGAGCGGCTCGCCGGCGTTGCCGGTGTGAAGGAAATTCGTGGGCGCGGCATGATGATGGGCATCGAGCTTGACCGGCCGTGCGCCGACATCGTCGGCCGTGCGCGCGCTCAGGGCTTGTTGGTGAACGTCACCGCCGATACAGTGGTGCGTCTGTTGCCGCCGCTGAATTTTTCCCAGGTGGAAGCGGAGCAACTGGTCGGCGCCTTGGCGCCGATCATCAAGGACTTCCTCGCGGCGTAAGCACCTATGATGTTGCGGCATTTTTTGCAGTTGAAGGATTTGAGCCGCGACGAGATCGAGTACCTGTTCGCGCGCTCGGCCTGGATTAAACGCCAGTTCAAGCAATACAAGCCTTATCATCCGCTCACCGATCGGACGTTAGCGATGGTGTTCGAGAAAAGTTCTACGCGCACCCGCGTTTCTTTCGAAGCGGGAATGTATCAAATGGGCGGTTCGGTGATCACGTTGACTCGCCAGGATTCACAGCTTGGCCGCGGCGAACCGATCGAAGATGTTGCTCGGGTGATTTCGCGCATGGTCGACATCGTCATGATCCGGACTTTCGAGCAGAGCATCATCGAGCGCTTCGCAAAGTATTCCCGCGTGCCGGTCATCAACGGCCTCACCAACGAATATCACCCCTGCCAAATTCTCGCCGATATCTTCACCTTCATCGAACATCGCGGTTCCATCGCTGGCAAGACTGTCGCGTGGATCGGCGATTCCAATAATATGTGCAACACCTGGCTTCAAGCAGCGGAAATTTTGGATTTCAATGTCCACGTCGCCACGCCGCGCGGCTATGAGATCAAGCCGGAAGAGGCGGGCTTGTTCAACGCCGATCACTACCGCGAATTCACCGATCCGAACGCCGCCGCAAAAGGCGCGCATCTGGTTACGACCGACGTCTGGACCAGCATGGGATTCGAGGCGGAAACAGAAGAGCGCAAAAAAGATTTCGCCGATTTTTGTGTCGATGCCGATATGATGGCGCACGCTGCGCCGGACGCGCTGTTTATGCATTGCTTGCCGGCGCATCGCGGCGAAGAGGTTTCCGCGGACGTGTTGGATGGCAAGCAAAGTGTTGTTTGGGATGAAGCGGAGAATCGCATGCACGTGCAAAAAGCGTTGATGGAATTTTTGTTGTTGGGGCCGCTGAAGTCCGAGTGAATTAGTTGGCGCAATGGTTGTCTAGATGGGCATTGCCACGAGGCGCAAGGGCGGTGGCTTGTGGCAATGCATGCCCTGGAGACCGCTCCGGTATTACCCCTTAGGGTAGGCGCGTTAGAAACTTCAAACCGATTCGCCCGCCGTAAAACCGCATACAATCGATTGAACCTTAGGAGATCAGATGAAAAACGTATATATTTTTTCCGTCGCGTTACTCGCCGCGGTGTTTAGCTTGTTTACCTTGACCGCCTTCGCTGAAGAAGGCGAATGGATTAAAGATCAAAACGGCTGCAAGCATTTCAATCCGCATCCGCAGCTCGATGAGAACCTCACCTGGAATGGCGCGTGCAAAGATGGCTTTGCCGATGGCAAGGGGCAAATCAAATGGAACGTAGCGGGCAAGTTGGCGGAAGAATACGACGGCGACTATGTCCGCGGCCGCCCTCACGGCAAAGGGAGTATGACATCGCACGAGAATGGCCAACTATACAAAGGTGATTGGGTGGATGGCGTTCCGACCGGCGACGGAAAACTGGTTATGCCTGACGGGTCAACCTACGTCGGCCAATTTTTGAACTGGCGCTTTGAAGGCATCGGCGAATTGACCGGTCCGGACGGTCGTTCGGTTTACGGCGAATGGGTGAACGGCGAATTGGTTACGCGGCTCGATAAAAATTAATTTTTTAACTCGGCAATCTAACATGTCAGCAATCAAAAAGGTTGTACTCGCCTATTCCGGCGGGCTAGATACGTCGGTCATCCTGAAATGGCTGCAAGACGTCTATCACTGCGAAGTCGTCACCTTCACCGCGGATATCGGCCAGGGAGAAGAACTCGAACCGGCGCGGCAGAAAGCAAAAAAATTCGGCATCAAGGAAATCTTCGTCGACGATTTGCGCGAAGAATTCGTGCGCGATTTTGTGTTTCCGATGTTCCGCGCCAACGCCGTTTACGAAGGCGAATATTTGCTCGGCACTTCGATCGCGCGGCCGCTGATCGCCAAGCGCCAAGTCGAGATCGCGCGCAAAGTAAAAGCCGACGCCGTCTCCCACGGCGCCACCGGCAAGGGCAACGATCAAGTGCGTTTCGAGTTGGGCTATTACGCGCTCGAGCCAAATATTCGCGTCCTCGCGCCGTGGCGCGAATGGGATTTGACCTCCCGCGAGAAATTGCTGAAATACGCCGAGAAAGCCGGCATCGCCGTCGATTACAAAAAGAAAAAAGGTGGCGGCGCACCCTACTCCATGGATGCGAACTTGCTGCATATTTCCTATGAAGGCGGCGTTCTGGAGGATCCGAATTTTGAACCGGAAAATTCTATGTGGCGCATCACCGTGTCGCCGGAAAAAGCGCCGGCCAAACCGGAGTACGCCGAACTCGAGTATAAGCAAGGCGACATCGTCGCAATCAACGGCGAAAAGATGACGCCGGCGCAACTGCTAACAGAACTCAATCGCCTCGGCGGCAAACACGGCATCGGCCGGCTCGACATCGTCGAAAACCGCTATGTCGGCATGAAATCCCGCGGCTGTTACGAAACGCCCGGCGGCGCCATCATGCTGCGCGCCCATCGCGCCATGGAATCGATCACGCTTGATCGCGAAGTATTGGCGCTCAAGGATGATTTAATGCCCCGTTACGCGCGGCTGATCTACAACGGCTATTGGTGGAGCCCCGAGCGCAAATTGTTGCAGACGTTAATCGACACTTCGCAAGCGCCGGTCAACGGTACGGTTCGCGTCAAACTTTACAAAGGCACGGTCATGACCGTCGGCCGTTCGTCGAAAAAAGATTCGCTGTTCGATCCGGCGATTTCGACATTTGAAGAAGATAAGGGTGCGTACAACCAAGCGGACGCTGCGGGATTTATCAAACTTAATGCGTTGCGGATGCGGATTGCGGCAAAGCTCAATCGTAAGTGATGAAATTTAACAACCCCAATTGATGAGTGCAAACCTGAATGACGACATACCTGACGAGATCGATTTCTCGGCAGGCACACGCGGCAAGTACTATCGCCCGGATGCCACGTTGAACTTGCCGGTATACCTTGATGCCGAAGTGCTGGCGTATTTGTCTGTGATTGCGTCGAGGAAAGGTTTTCAGCTATCGGCACTGGCTAACGATCTCTTGAAGAAAGAAATTGCTATCCTTGAATCGGTTAAATGACCCCGCTCTTCTGCACCTAAAGCAATGTTGTAATAGGCTGAAGACGCCGGTAGATATTGGATTTCAAGCCAAGCCATGCCACGAGACAAGCAGGTTGCGGCTGGTGGCATGGCGCCAAGAAAAAATAGCTTGGATGGAGCGTCGCGAAATTCGGTAAGCTGTTTCCCGGATTCCATCCAGCCCACAGTTGGTTACGCTACCGATCGACTGGCGCTTGCTATGCACAGTTATTCTGTTCATGGATAGGTGAAGGAAAGCCCGTACTTGACTTGGGCGGGCGTGACGGCTCGCTTACAAGACATTTCTTGACCGGAAATCGGGTAGTCATTGCCGATATCGATTGCGCTGCCCTTGCTTATGCCAAAGAGCGCCGCGCAATTGAAACCGTCGCGGTGAATCTTAAAGAACTAAAAGCAACGGCTGCGACGTTGTCGTCATGGCCAAGGTTCTTGAGCATCTGCCCTATACCCATTGCACCCTGAGCGAAGTAAAGCGCGTCTTGCGCGAGGCCGGCGCGTTCATCGGCGGCATCCCGCTTGCCCATCATTTCAAGGATCGTTGCAAGTGCTTCGCGGGGGAACGCTTTGGATGGCAGGTGACCCAACTCACCTACCATTCCTAAAGTACGACGAATTGCCCCGTGCCCAACAGTCTTATGCTGGGCGGCCCAAACAGCCGTGTTTTGCTGATTTGGTGCGAGTTCATCCATCGCACCCAGCGCGTAGATTGGGCTGACGAAGGAAACCCAACGCAATCGTGAGCCGAAGAATGTTGGGCTTCGTGCCTCAGCCCAACTACGCAAGCTTTGCAGCGGGTCATGGCGGTAAACTTCTCAAATCCCTATCGCCATTTGCTGCATTACCAATACGCTTTGCTCGAAATACAACGGGTAGCTCGACGGCTTCGTTGGTCCGCCAAGCCCTCCGCAGTGCATAATGTACAGATGCATTATGAGTGGGATCTCTCAAAGGCGGCAGCGAATCGACAAAAGCACGGGGTATCGTTCGATGAAGCAGCTTCGGTATTTTTGGACAGCCTGGCGATCTCCGGCCCGGACCC
>JANNFT010000150.1:0-1771 GCA_031380185.1 Pseudomonadota bacterium | reverse complement strand
ACCCGAAGACCCTCTTCACAGCGATTCGCCATGCCATAGACCGAAGCCAACTGCGCGGTCATTCTCGACACAAATATCGCCGCGGAACCCACTTCCCGGTAGCGGATGAGCGCTTGGGTCATTTGCTCAATCGCTTCGTCGTAGTGACCTTCTTCCGCGTGAACCCAGCCACGATGGAAAGTGCATAGCGCGTGCATCAATGAAAAGCCGTGCTTATGGCAAAACTCTGCGCCGAGGTCCGCGTAGCGCCGAGCTCGGTCCGGGAGCCACATATAGTAGGCTAGATCGCTAGTCCAACTGTACGCGAATGCCTGTGAGTAGGGATGGCCTAGCTGCTGGCTAAGGAGAATGACTCTCTCCGAAGTCGAAAGCCCGCTGTCAAATTGACCGGTCTCCCATTGCATACAAGCCGAATTTACTAGAGAGAGCAAGCCAGGGTCGTTGCTATACTGAAATGCCAAGGCCGCATCGATGCGCTCATCGTAAAGCAAATGGACTTGCTCGAATTCAACTAAAGCGCCTTTGTACCGCCCTGCGAACATAAGAGATTCGCCGCAAACGGCATGCGCATATATTCGATGAACTCTGTCGCCGGTTAGCCCAGCAATGGCAATCAACTCGTCACGGAAATGGTTCGACTCCAAGCGGCGCCACCTAAACGAGACGATAATTCCGGTGAGAACGCGAAATCGCCTAGCCACATCGTCCGTGCTCCGACTCAATTTCTCGGCTTCAATAAAGTGCTCTAGCGCGCGCTGGGAATGATAGCCCTCGAGCATCAGCAACAGCATCCCGAGCTCAGTGTTCACGTCGATGCGCTGCGTTACCTGCCGGTCGTCGGGCGCGGCGGCGCCGAGCAGTCTTAGGGCACGTTCCAGATCGCGCACTGCCTCGATACTGGCGAACCGGCTCTTCGCCTGCAAAGCGGCGCGAACGTACCACTGGATGGCCGCTTCACTCAGGCCGGCACGATCGAAATGCTGGGCTAAGACGCCTGGGTCGCTTTGCGCGAGTTGCGCGTCTTTCTCCAATGAGTTGGCAACATTGGCGTGCAATTGTTGGCGGCGCGATTTCAGAATGGATTCGTAGGCGGCGTCCTGCACCAATGCGTGCTTAAAAACATAGACCGTGTCGAGCGCTGCGCCGCGTTTGAAGACGAGTTCAGAAGTCACGAGTTGATTCAGCGCAACCTCCAATTGCGCGGGGGGCAATGAAGAAAGAGTAGCGATAAGTTTGTGACTAAACTCGCGGCCGACGACCGCGCCGAGCTGTATCAGTTCCTTCACCGGCTCCAGCCGGTCCAGTCGCGCCATGAGCGAGTCGTGCAGCGTTGAAGGAATCGCCAGCGCTGGCATGGGACCGCTGACGCGGTAATGGTCACCCGCATCGGACAGCAGGCGAGACTCCAACACCGCCTTGGTGAGTTCTTCGACAAAGAGTGGCACACCATCGGTCTTGGCGAGGATTTGATCGAGCACTTCCGGCGGCAGCGGCTTGCCACTAACCTGCTCGGCAAGCGCCGCGGTGTCTTTGCGCGACATTCGTGCGAGACTCAGCGCGGTGACTCGGGATTGTCCTTGCCACGGGGGTGTGAATTCCGGCCGATAGGTGATGATGAGCAGTACGCGAGCGGAATCGATGCGCTCTAGCAAGGCGGCAAAAGTTTCCAATGTAGAGGGGTCGGCCCAATGGACGTCTTCGACAATCATCAGCACCGGTCGCTGGTTCGCCAGTTCCATGACTTGAGCGACCTGCGCGGCGATGGTGCGCT
>JANNFT010000147.1:0-1538 GCA_031380185.1 Pseudomonadota bacterium | reverse complement strand
GTCTCGAATCGCGATCCGGTGATGCAACTTTCCGACGACACCGTGCAGCAAACGCTGACGGCTTTGCGCGCTAGGAAACTGGTGCGCGAATGGTTTCCGAGCGGTAGCCGCGTGCCGAAATTCGACCATGTGTTGAACGAGATTTACGGCCTTAACGAAGCGCAACTTGCGGTGCTGACGTTGCTGATGCTGCGTGGCTTCCAAACTGCCGGTGAGATCAAAGGCCGCAGCGGCCGCATGCATACTTTCCACGAAGTCGAACGGGTAGAAACAACGCTGCTTTCGCTGATGGAGAATCGTGAAACGCCGCTCGCGGTAAAATTGCCGAAAGCGCCTGGCACTAAGGAGGCGCGTTACGCGCATCTGTTGTCCGGCGCGCTCGCAGTCGAGCGCCAGGATTTCGCTGAAGGCATGCCGTCCGATGCGTCGCAAACCATGGTGATTTCCGGCCGGGGTGACGATCGCATCAGCGCGTTGGAAGACGAGGTGCAGCAACTACGCTCCGAAGTAAGTTGGCTCGCGCGGCAGTTCGAAGCATTCAAGAAGCAGTTCGAGTAAAATCCGGCCATGGAATCCGTAGCCTTCCTAAATCGCGCCCAACAAAAAGACCAATTCGAAGCGAACAAGCTCGAAAAGCGTCTTTGCAAACTCACCGCGCAAGCCATCGTCGACTACGCCATGATCGTGAATGGCGACAAGGTCATGGTCTGCCTGTCGGGCGGCAAAGATAGTTACACACTATTAGAAATCTTGTTGCTGCTGCGCGAACGGGCGCCGATCGAATTCGACATCGTCGCGTTCAACCTCGATCAGAAGCAACCGAATTTTCCCGCGCATGTGTTGCCGGACTATCTCACGAGGCGTGGCGTGAAATTTCACATCGGCCATCAAGATACCTACAGCACGGTTAAGCGCGTTATCCCGCAAGGTAAGACGACTTGCGGATTATGTTCGCGTCTGCGCCGTGGCGTGATCTATCGCGTCGCCAAAGAACTCGGCGCCAGCAAAATCGCACTCGGCCATCACCGCGATGACATTCTGGAAACGTTGTTTCTAAATATGTTCCACGGCAGCAAGCTCAAAGCCATGGCGCCAAAATTGTTGAGCGATAACGGTCAGCACATCGTCGTCCGCCCGCTCGCCTATTGCAAAGAAACAGATCTCGCCGAATACGCCGAACACAAAGCCTTTCCCATCATCCCCTGCGACCTGTGCGGTTCCCAGCCCAATTTACAGCGGCAGGCGGTGAAAGAATTATTGCAGCAATGGGAAAAGAAAACACCGGGACGTTTGGACAATATGTTTCGCGCGTTGCAGAACGTTGCGCCATCTCACTTGGCCGATAACAAGCTATTTAATTTTCAAGATTTGCAGCCGCAAGATTCGCCGATGGATGATGGCGATCTAGTATTCGATCCCGAATAATCAACCGGCCGACGCGATCGCAAACTGGGGCATCGTAAGTTCATAAGAATTAGCAGGAGGTGAAATGAAGCGAATCCTAATCACCGGCGCCGCCGGTCAAATCGGCCGCGCGC
>JANNFT010000136.1:0-1524 GCA_031380185.1 Pseudomonadota bacterium | reverse complement strand
TTCCGCTTGGCATGCATAAGAATGTTTGCCCGGCCATTGACGGCGCCATAAGCTGGAACGCAGGCTCCTACAGCCCGAAAACCGGCTTGTTCTACAAAGTGGGTCAAGAGTGGTGCTATGACATCGACGTCGTTAAAGCCGATCGTCCGAAAGACTTCTCCGGCCAGACTTATTTTGCTGCAAGCTGGACCGCAACCCATCCGGAAGGTCAGAAAGCTTTTGGCCACGTATCCGGTCGTGACCCCATTACCGGCGTTGCGAAATGGGAAGTGCATTACAAATATCCGCCCCTCGCCAGCCTGTTGTCGACTGCGGGTAACCTAGTGTTCGTTCCCGGCGCTGATGGCATGTTTGACGCCCTCGATGCCAATTCCGGCGCGAAGCTGTGGACCCACAACAATGGTCTTGGCCATCATGGTGGCGTTATCTCCTACGCTGTGAACGGCAAGCAATACGTCGCTGTCGTGACCGGTTGGGGTAGCCATGTGTCCGGCAACTATGCGCCGCTGTTTGGTGAGCCCTTCACTAGCATGCCGTCTGAAGGTGGTAACCTGATTGTGTTCGCTCTGCCGTAAACCAACGCGAGTAATACTGCGTTAACGGGGCGAGGGAGTAATCCCTCGCCCTTTTCATGTCGAAGTTGGAGAATGAAAATATATGCCCACTATGCCGCTTAAGAAGATTGTTGTCGCGATTGCGCTGACAGTCTTTGTAGGTACGGGGACACCGAGTTTCGCCGTAGAACCGCCGGCGCCGCAAAGTTTGACCCCTGAAGAAGCCTTTGTCGCCGCTAAAGAGGAATTCGGGATCGATGTAAAGATGGTGTTTTCTACGCGTTGCGCCGCTTGCCATTTAGGTCGAGGCATGCAACGAGGCGACGGGCCGCAATTGGCGGGAACCAGCTTAGATTTCGCGCGCGTGATCGAGCGCATCGTTAAAGGAAAAACGCCGATGCCGTCTTTTGGCGGCACCCTCACTGATGAGCAACTGATGGGACTAGCGCGATATATCGTCAGCCTCAAACCGCCTCCCGCACCATAGCTCAAGCCCGAGCAGCGATCGTCGCTCCGCTTAGGTGCTAAGGCGCGCGCAATAGTTCGAGTTCCAGGTGCAGATTGTCGTAGTACGCATTGCCCTTTAGTTTCTTGAATTCGTCGCTTGGCTTTAAGTCAAAACGAATTGCCTGTCCGTCCGCTCCGCTGACGACAAACGCAAACTGTTTTTCGCTGTTCACCATTTTAGTGATGGACGCAGGTTGCGTCCCAAAATTGGGGCGCGCCGTAAACGAAAATTCACCGCCAGTTCTCGTAATTTCAAGCGATACTTTTCCGCCGCTCATGCCTTCGAGCCAAGTTCCTTTCCAGGCGCCGACATAACGCGAATCGTTTGCTAAGCTTTCGGTTTCTGCCGCAAGGGTATGGAATGAGGCGAGAAGAAAAATACTATAGAAAAAACATTTAATTAGTTTCATAACACTATGATTGTTAAACGTGGTAAATGAGTTCTAATGTTGCGTCGGTGGAA
>JANNFT010000125.1:0-4649 GCA_031380185.1 Pseudomonadota bacterium | reverse complement strand
ATCCGGAAACTGTTTGAGATCGGACGATTCGATGGTGATTGCATCGGCGTTGCGCGGCAACGCAATTTCGCAACCGACAATATCGCAATAAGTCGTCAGAAACGGCTTCATCGAAGGTACTTCACGCGCCAAGCTACTGCGAAAATACGTGACGCCCTGCAGCAATAATAGAAATAGCATTAACGCCGATCCGGCAAGCCAAAGCGCGCCATGGGTAGCGCGCGCTGGGCGAAAATCAGGGCGGTATAGGATCGGCGCATCGGCTCCGTCAGATGCCTTTGTGATTGCTTCGTCACGCGGAAAATCTTTTTTTCTCGCGGTGGCCGCCGCTGCAGGACTTACGGTTGCCGGCGTCTGGTTCGTCGTTGCGTCCACGCTGTTTGCGGCTCTGCCCTTTTGATCGTCCATGGCCAACGTTTCCAGGCCATTGAATAATGTATTGCAATGTCCGCAGCGAACCTGCCCCTGGCGCGCGGCCAGTTGTTGCGGCGTAACGCGAAAACTGGTGCTGCATGACGGGCACTTGGTAGTGACCAGTTTCATGAGAACTTTGTCCCGGCCAGGCAAACCCAATCGGACTCTTCGCTGTCGATCTTGAGGTCAACCGCATGGCGATAGTGGTTGATCACCCCGATCGCCTGATTCTTCAAAATGCCCGAAAGCACCACCGAACCGCCACGCCGTGTTTTGCCGATAATTATTTCCGCGAGCATCTGTAACGGATTGGCGAGAATATTCGCGACCGTCACGTCAGCGAGTAGCTGCGGAACTTGCCCCGGCAGTTGGAAATTCGCGCTGACTTTGTTGTCGAGCGCGTTTAACCGCGCAACTTCAATGGAAACAGGATCGATATCCGTTCCGATGACTTGAGCGGCGCCCAGCTTCGCTGCCGCGATAGCCAAAATCCCTGACCCGCAACCGTAATCCAACACAGATTCGCCACCCTTGATATGGCGATCGAGCCAACGCAAACACAACAGCGTTGTAGGGTGGCTACCCGTGCCGAAAGCGCGACCGGGATCGAGCCGCAAATTGATCGCATCGGGATTTGGCGCGGTATGCCAAGTCGGGACGATCCAAAGACGCGGCGACACTTCGATCGGTTCGAACTGACTTTGCGTCAGACGCACCCAATCCTGTTCGTCGACGGTAGTGGTCCGATAAGCGGTTATTGCCGGGATGTCGATGGCGTCGCAGGCATTAGCAACAGCGTCCGCGATGTTGGCATCGGCGGCAAAGAGGGTCGTGACAACGCACTCGTTCCAATAACCGGCAAACTCGCCCGGCTCGCCGAAAATCGGTTGCTCCTGAAAAGCGCCAGCAGCGGCATCGGTGACCGTGACGGAACGTGCGCCCTCGGCGAGCAACGCATCGCTCAGCGGTTCGGCAGTCTCGGCAGTGGTATGAATGGCGACAGAAAGCCAGCTCAACTTGGGCGCCCGATCAACGTTGGAACAAGAATTTTAACCCTTCTTGCTCTTGCGCAGCGCGAGCTTTTCTTCCAGATAGTGAATGCTGGTGCCGCCCTTGATGAAAGCACTATCCATCAGCAACTCTTGGTGTAACGGAATATTGGTCTTGATACCTTCGATGATCATTTCAGACAGCGCAATGCGCATTCGAGCGAGCGCTTGCTCTCGTGTATCGCCATGTGATATGACCTTCCCGATCAAAGAATCGTAATAGGGCGGCACCACGTAGTTATGGTAGATATGGGAATCGACGCGAATCCCCGGCCCGCCCGGCACGTGATATTGGCTGATCCGGCCGGGCGAGGGGACGAACGTATACGGGTCTTCGGCATTAATGCGGCACTCAATCGAATGACCGCGATAGACGACGTCGCGCTGTCGAATGCGCAGTTTTTCGCCCGCCGCAACGCGGATCTGCTCCTGGACGATATCGATACCGGTAATCAGTTCCGTAACGGGGTGCTCGACCTGAACACGGGTGTTCATTTCGATGAAGTAAAACTCGTCGTTCTCATACAAAAATTCGAACGTGCCGGCGCCACGATAACCGATGCGTCTGCAAGCGTCCGCACAACGCGCGCCGATGCGATCCTTCAACCGATCCTTGATGCCGGGCGCGGGAGCTTCTTCGATAATTTTTTGATGACGGCGCTGCATTGAGCAATCGCGATCGCCGAGATATACCGCGTTCTTAAATTGGTCGGCCAATACCTGAATCTCGACGTGGCGCGGATTCTCCAAAAACTTTTCCATGTAGACCACGGGATTGCCGAAAGCCGCCTGCGCTTCCGTGCGCGTCATTAGCACGGCGTTGACCAGCGCCGCCTCGGTATGCACCACGCGCATGCCGCGCCCCCCGCCGCCACCCGATGCCTTGATAATCACCGGATAACCGACCAGGGCTGCGATGCGTTTAAGTTCTTTCGGATCGTCCGGCAATGCGCCTTCCGAGCCGGGCACGACCGGCACACCGGCTTTTTTCATGGCGTCTTTAGCGCTGACTTTATCGCCCATCAAACGGATGGTGTCGGCACGCGGACCAATAAAAACAAATCCGGAATTCTCTACGCGCTCCGCAAAATCCGCGTTTTCCGACAAAAATCCATAGCCGGGATGAATCGCTTCCGAGTCGGTCACTTCCGCGGCGCTGATAATCGCCGGCACATTCAAATAGCTTGCGCTCGATGGCGGCGGACCGATGCACACCGATTCGTCCGCCAGCATTACATACTTTGCATCGGCGTCTGCTTCTGAATGGACCGCAACGGTTTTGATACCCAGCTCACGGCAGGCGCGCTGGATGCGCAAAGCGATTTCGCCGCGATTGGCGATTAGGATTTTTTCAAACATGGGTTAAGGGCAGGATTTAGGATTTAGGAGCTAGGATTGAGGAGTTCGTTGCCTTAATCCTATTCTCATCCGATCACAAATAATGGCTGGCCGTACTCGACCGGCTGCCCGCTTTCCACCAGTATCTTCTTCACCACACCGGCCGCGTCCGACTCGATCTCGTTCAACAGCTTCATCGCCTCGATGATGCAGAGCGTCTGGCCTTCGCTGACGGTTTGCCCAACCTCTATAAATGAAGGTGAACCTGAGGAAGGTGAACGATAAAACGTGCCGACCATCGGAGATTTAACGATATGGCCTTCTTCCACCGCTTCCACGATCGCCGGCGGCGCAACGACTGCGGCCATCGGCTGGGTCATCATCAACTGTTGCTGGGGCGCGGACTGCGGCACGTTACCCGCCCCAAATGGAATACCGGTGCGATTGATGCGTACCCGTTCTTCGCCTTCGGTGATTTCAAGCTCCGAAATACCGGACGACTGAACCAATTCAATCAGTGCCTTAAGCTTGCGCAAGTCCATTGGGAATTCCCTATAGATGTTTCAACGCGTAGTCGAGGGCTAGGGCGTAGCCCTCGGCGCCTAGGCCGACTATCACCCCTGCCGCCAACGGCGACAGATAAGAGTGATGGCGGAACGCTTCGCGCGCAAAAACATTCGAGATATGAATTTCGATAAAAGGAATGGCAACGCCTGCGAACGCGTCGCGAATTGCCACGCTGGTATGGGTGAAGGCGCCGGGGTTGATAATGACAAACCCTGTGTTGTCCGTGCGTGCGGCGTGGATTCGATCCACGATTCCGCCTTCCCAATTGCTTTGAAACACATCGAGTTCGACCCCCATCTGTAGTGCTTGTCTCTGCAAACGCTGGTTTACGTCGTCCAGCGTCTCGCGTCCATAAACCTCTGGTTCACGGGTTCCAAGCAGGTTCAAATTCGGGCCATGTAGCACCAAAACCTTCTTCATGCCGCGAAGTGTGCCTAAATGCGTCGATCTTGTCTAGTTTTTAGGATTTGTCGATCATCGACATGTTCGTTTCAATGTGCTCTCTTGCAAGAACTTCTCATTCAAGCGTCGCAAAGCAATTGTTACGCCTTCTTGGTATCCAGCTTGAATCGGAGAAGTTCGTCGAAAATAGCGGCAATTAGCCCAAAATTTCGACGAAAATGGGGGAAGCGCAGTAGGGAAAGCGGGTCAACTGGCGTTTCTAGGATGATTGTTCCCAAAATCCATTTAGTGCTAATCGCGCGATATGGTTTCCGTACGCAAGCGATTGACCCCACCTCGACCGGGCGATATAGTTTCCGTCAGCGAAAAGCGGATATAAGTTTTCGATGCGCACAACGGGCAAGCGTTTGACCGAGGGAGTGGACGACACGAGTGGGGAACTGGGTCGCCTGGCCCGTTTGAACTTGTTTGAATTTCTCCGTCCGCCCCCTTCACGACCCGAGCTACCGCCGGAGAAGGATCCCAATTATCTGGAATCGCTACCGCCGCGCTTCGTAGTCCACACCGTGCACGGAACGTTTGCCAAGAGCGCCGTTTGGGTCGAGAAAGACAGCGCGCTGTGCCACACCCTACGCAGGCAATTAGGCTGGCGGGCGCGGATCGAGCCGTTTCGCTGGAGCGGCGCCAACAGCATCAAGCAGCGCACCCGCGCGGCAGATGATTTTCGCCGCCACTTGATCGACAAGCTGGAGGAATTTCCGCATGCGCAGCATGTAGTGATCGCGCACAGCCACGGCGGCAACGTGGCGTTCTGGGCCATCCAAGACGAATACCTCGCCATGCGAATTCTGGGGGTAGTCACGTTGGCCACGCCGTTCC
>JANNFT010000117.1:0-7260 GCA_031380185.1 Pseudomonadota bacterium | reverse complement strand
AAAATCGGTGTCGTCACATTCCTTTCCGGTCCAGCGGCGGGCCCGTTCGGCGTCCCGGCAAAGAGCGCAGCAGAAATGATGGTCGAAGCAATTAATGCCGGAAAAGTTCCAGGCGCCTATTCCAAAAAGGGATTCGGTGGTGCGCCGATTGAAATAACCGTCATCGATGAGGCCGGTGGAACCACCAAGCAAGTCGAGGAATATCGTAACTTAGTTCAGCGCCAAAACGTCGATATGGTGATCGGCTATATCTCGAGCGGCGATTGCTTAGCGGTCGCGCCGGTCGCGGAGGAACTGAAAAAATTCACCATTTTGTTCGATTGCGGAACGCCGCGCGTCTTCGAAGAAGCCAGCTACAAATATGTGTTCCGCACCGGCGCCCATGGCGCAATGGATAACATCGGCGCGGCGCTTTACATCACGGAAAAAATGCCGGGAATTAAAAACTATGCTGGCATCAATCAAAACTACGCGTGGGGCCAAGATTCCTGGGCCGACTGGGACGCGTCGATGAAGGCGCTGAACCCCAACGTTCAAGTCACGACATCGCAAATGCCGAAGCTCGGCGCCGGTCAGTACGGCGCCGAAATCTCTGCCTTGCTGGGCAGCAATTCGGAGGTGCTTCACTCCAGTCTATGGGGTGGCGATTTGGAGTCGTTTATTCTGCAAGCAGGACCGCGCGATTTATTCAAAAAGAGCATTCCTGTTTTCATCGCCGGCGAACACGTGTTGAACCGCATTCCCACGCAAATGCCGGACGGCGCTATCATCGGTGCGCGCGGAACCCATGGCCCGTTCGCGCCGGATACGGAACTGAATCGCTGGTTCAAGAAAGCCTACTCCGACAAGTATTTGCTGCAGCCGATCCAAGCTTCCTACAAAATGGCGCAGGCTTTGCTCGGCGTTAAGAGCGCCTACGAGAAAGCACAGGCCGCCAACGGCGACAAAGCACCGAGCCAAGATCAACTGATTGCCGCGCTGGAAAATCACACGTGGGAAGGTCCGAGCGGCAAAGTGATGATGAATTTGGGCAAAGGACATCAGGCATCTCAGGGCATCGCGTTCGGCCGCGTGAAAAAAGTAAACGGTAAGGTCACCTTGGTAGACATTAAAAATTATCCCGCGGAGAAAGTTAATCCGCCCGACGGCGTGAAAAGCGTCGACTGGATTAAGTCGGGATTTAAGGCAAAATAGGCGTCACGACTACTCGATAACTTAAAACGCGTCGTCCCCGCGAAGGCGGGGACCCGGTGGCTTATTCATTAGCCGAATGGATTCCCGCCTTCGCGGGAATGACAATTTGACCCGCCTTTGGTATGAGCCTAGAAACGGCAGTTGACCGCTGCGTCGGGGGTGCAACATCATGATTTTAATCAAATGCTTCATAAAATTTACGCTCACCCATGTGGTGAGAGGCCGCTACGGGGCGGATTGCGCGGTTCTGCGGGCGCAGGGTGGCGTTGCGACTCGTTGCAATGGAACGACCATTGCGCCTCGCCGCGCCTTGCCCTGCACCCCCATAACCGCACACTCCGCCCCGTCCCACGGCCGTGTCTAGGTTGAATCAAATTGTGGTCCCGCGCTAGCGTATTCATCGACGGCATCATTTATTCCTCGTGGCTATTCATCATGGCGGCGGGCCTGACGTTGATCTATGGCGTGATGAAAATCCTCAACATGACCCACGGCAGCCTCTATGCCTTGGGCGCATACACGGCAGCCTCATTCGTCGGCTATTGGCTGAACCAAGGCTATCCGCCGCTGGCGACCTATGGCCTGCTACTCCTTGCCGCCATCGTTGTCGGCGTTATCGCGGGACCGTTGATCGAGCGCGGCATCCTGCGCTTCATGTATGGCAAACACGAAGTGATCTTGTTGCTCGTCACTTACGCGCTATTTTTGATACTTGAAGATACCGTGAAATTGATCTGGGGCGTGGATTCCTACGCGGTCCCCGATCCGTACAGCTTGCTTGGCAACTTCCAACTATTCGGCTTGAGTTACCCGATGTATAACGTGTTGCTGCTCGGCATCGCGATTCTCGTAGGCGTCGGCTTGACCTGGCTGATCACCGGCACCATCACCGGCAAGCTTCTCACCGCGGTCATTCATGATCGAGAAATGGCCGCGGCCGTCGGCATCAATGTCGAACGCTTTTATACGCTTACATTTACGCTCGGCGCCGTGCTTGCCGCGTTGGGCGGCGCTTTCACCGCACCGACGGTCTCCATCGTGCCGGGCATGGGCGTCGAGGTGATCGTTTTGGCGTTCGCGGTAATCGTAATCGGTGGCCTGGGAAGCTTACCTGGCGCGGCTCTTGGCGCATTGCTGGTCGGCATCGTGCGCTCGGCTTCGGTGCATTATTGGCCCGAAGTCGAACTCTTCAGCATTTATTTCGTGATGGCGCTGGTGTTGATTCTGAAACCAAAAGGTCTGTTTAGTGCGCCGGAGGCCAGAAAAATATGAATAAACGTTCGATGTTGATTTTTAGTGCGGTCCTAGTCGCACTGATGATATTCGGCGGCGCGCTGCCCGAGTGGGCAACTTTTCATATCACGCGTTCGCTTGGATTGGGGCTGGTCGTATTGGGTTTGATGCTGATGTTGCGCGCCGGCCTGGTGTCGTTCGGCCAAGCGTTGTACTACTGCCTCGGCGCTTACGCCGCCGGCACGTTAATGCATTTCTACAAAGTACAGGATGCGTTGCTGCTACTCGGCGCAGGCATGCTCGCCGCCACAGTGCTTGCCGCGATCCTCGGCGCCCTGCTGGCGAGCTATCGCGGCATTTTCTTCGGCCTGTTGAGCCTGGCGTTCTCGATGATTCTGTACGGTCTCATCGTAAAAAGTTCGGGCCTCGGTTCCACCGATGGCTTCACGTTGGGCGCGCCGACATTTTTTGGCAAGGCGCTGGGTGAATCGTCGCGCTACGCGGTTTTCGTCACGGCCTGCGTACTGACGTTGATTTCCGTTTGGGCGCTGCATCGCTATTTGCGCACGCCGCTGGGCCGCCTCGCGCCGGCGATTCGCGACAACGAGATTCGCGTTGAATATCTCGGCCAGTCGGTACGCAACGCGGTTCATATCAAATACGTGATTAGCGCCGCCCTCGCCGGTCTCGGCGGCGCGCTTACGGCGCTCACGGTCGGCCACATCGATCCGGAAATGGCCTATTGGACCACGTCCGGCGAATTCGTTTTCATTTTGATCTTAAGTGGTTCGCAAAGCGTCATTGCGCCGTTCTTGGGCGCGCTATTGTTTGAATCCTTGCGTACTTACGCCTACCAAGCGTTCCCGTATGTCTGGCAAATGGTCTTGGGTATTGCGATGCTGCTGGTGATTAGCTTCTTGCCCGACGGCATCTGGTCGCTGTTTAAATCGCGCAAGACAAAACCGCTATGAGCACGATTCTCGAAGCACGCGGCTTAATGAAAACGTTCGGCGCCGTGACGGCGGCCAACGATGTTTGTGTCAGCATCACCGAGCACAGCATCACCGGCCTGATCGGCACGAATGGGGCGGGGAAAACCACGTTCGTCAACATGGTGACCGGCTATTTGAAACCGTCCAGCGGCGCTATTCATTTCGCCGGCCGCGACATCACCGCGCTGGCGCCGCGCCAGATTACCCGCCTTGGCATTGCTCGCTCGTTTCAGATTCCGCAGCTCTACGACACGCTGACGGTGCGTGAAAACCTGATCGTCGCGCTCGGCATTGTGTTGCGTAACGCCAAAGCGTCGTTCTTTTCTAAATTGCCCGCCCTTGTTCCAGGCCACAATGCTGAGATCGAGCGCGTCGCGGATAACCTGATGACGCAGTTCAATCTGAACGGCTACGGTGATCGCGTCGCGCGCGTGCTGCCGCAGGGTGTGCGCAAGCAACTCGACATTGCGATGGCGATGGCGGGCAAACCGCAGGTACTGTTGCTGGATGAGCCGACCAGCGGCGTCGCGGCGGAAGAAAAATTCGGCATCATGGACATGATCATGAATGTCGTGCGCACGGAGAAAGTCACGGTGTTATTCGTCGAGCACGATATGGATATCGTCAGCCGCTATTCCGAGCGTGTGCTGGCGTTTTATGACGGCCGCGTCATCGCCGACCAAGCGCCGGCAGACGCAATGAACAACCCAGAAGTGCAGCGCTATGTCACCGGGAAACCCCATGCTTAATCTGAAAGATTTAAGTGTTGCGATTCAATCGGTCGAAATTCTGCGCGGTGTCAATCTCAATTTGCCGCAGGGCCGCATGGCGGGCCTGATCGGCCGCAACGGCGCGGGCAAGACCACGCTGATGCGCAGCATCATGGGCGCACTGCCCTATCAAAGCGGCACGGTGAACTTCGATCAATCCGATCTTGCCGCAGCGCCGGCGCACCATCGCAATCACCTCGGCATCGGCTACATGCCGGAAGATCGCCGCTTAGTGCCGGAATTGTCGGTCGAAGAAAATGTGTTGCTACCGCTGTGGGCGGTCGGCAATAAAAGCGCTTCGAGCAAGCTAATGCAAATTTATGCAATGATTCCCGAAGTAGAGCAATTTCGTAACCGCAAAGCGTTGCAACTTTCCGGCGGCCAACAAAAACTGGTCGCGCTTGCGCGCGCACTGATGAGCGGTACGAAACTCTTGTTGCTCGACGAACCGTTCGAAGGCGTCGCACCCGCGCTGGCGCAGCGCTTGGTCGAGGTCATCGCAGCATTGAAGCGCGAAGGCTTGACCGTGCTGCTGTCCGAATCCGATTTACGCCACTCCGCGCCGTTGCTCGATCACGTGTTCCGGATCGATCGCGGCGTCGTCACGCAAGCATCATGAATTGGTCGTTACCGGATAACCAGCGCGTTCGTTACGAACACCATTTCGGCAATCGGGTGATTCGCTGTTTTAGTCAGCGTGCCGGCAGCATTGATGAGCTGTTTCTGCGCGCGGTCGAGCGCTATCCCGAGCAAGAAGCCATTGTCGGGCCGAGCGGCGAGCGCATCACTTACCACGCATTAAATGAGCGCGTCGATCGCATCGCCGCAGCGTTCGCGGCGCGCGGGCTAGTCGCCGGCGATCGCATCGCGCTGCTGGTCAGCAATGATCCGGCGTTCGTCATCACCCTGCTCGCCGCCGCGCGTTTAAATGCCATCGTGGCGCCGCTAAACATCCGCGAACAAACGCCGGAGTTAGAATTCGCGCTCAACCAATGCGGCGCGAAAATGATCGTTCACGAAGCGAGCCTTGCCGAACGACTGCCGGCGCCGGCCGCGCTGCCGCAATTGCAACTACGCTTCGCGGTGAACGGCGATGCCAACGGCTCGGCATCTTTCGCGTTATTGGAAAAATCCGACGCCGCGAAAGTGAAGCCCGCAAGCGTCAATGAAGAAGACGTCGCCGTGATTCTCTACACCTCCGGCACCACCGGCAAACCGAAAGGCGCAACGCTGACCCACTTCAATTTCATTCACACGCAACTGCATTACGAAATCTGCATGGGTCTGCGCGCCGGCGATCGTTCCCTGCTTGCGGTGCCAGCAAGCCACGTTACCGGAATCGCGGCGATCATTCTGACCATGATCCATTGCGGTGGCTGCATCGTAATGATGCGCGAATTCAAGGCGAAGGCTTGCCTGGAATTACTGGCGAAGGAGCGCGTCAGCCACAGCATCATGGTGCCGGCGATGTATAACCTGTGTTTGCTGCAGGCGGATTTCGATGCTTATGATTTATCGGCGTTCCGTTGCGGCGGTTATGGCGGCGCGCCTATGCCGGAAGCGAACAACGCGACGCTCGCAAAGAAATTACCGCAACTGACGTTGATCAACGCCTACGGCGCGACCGAGACCACCTCGCCCACCACCGCGATGCCGCCGGGACTCGGAGCGAACCACGCCGATAGCGTCGGCCAGGTTGTGCCGTGTGGCGATGTGCGCGTGATGGACGACCAAGGCCGCGAAGTTGCGCCGGGCGAATCGGGCGAACTGTGGATTGGCGGGCCGATGGTCGTGCCGGGTTATTGGAACAATCCGAGCGCAACGCAAACGGCGTTCGTCGGTGGCTATTGGCGCTCCGGCGACATCGGCAGCATGGATGCCGAAGGCTTCGTGCGCATCCACGATCGTATCAAGGACATGATTAATCGCGGCGGCTATAAGATCTACAGCGCCGAGGTGGAGAACGTCATGAGCCATCATCCGCTGGTGCTGGAAAGCGCCGTCGTTCCGGCGCCCGATCCGGTGCTCGGTGAAAGAGTGCACGCCTTCGTTGTACGCCGCGATAAGAATTTAACAATCGATGATCTACGCGGCTTTTGCGCGACGAATCTTTCCGATTACAAAGTCCCGGACTTTTTCACGTTGCGCGACGAACCGCTGCCGCGCAACGCCAATGGCAAAATTCTGAAACGCGAACTGCGTGACCTTGCGTTGAAAACTAAGTAGTAGGTTTGCCGGAGAGACAGTGTCCATGCGGCTTCTGGCATGGCATGCTCTGAGAGGCAAACTAGGCGCGCTTCCTGGCTTGATGGCATTGCGAAATGGCGATCTCCCCTTTTCCGGTGGCAGCATTCTGGGTCGCCTAGGGCCATGCACTTATGCTACTAAAGTGAGGCTAGTAGCAGCATTTGTATTTGTGCTACTGGGAGGGATTTCATGGCGGTTATATTTCCGTTTTCCGCAAAACCAAGCAGCGAAAAATCCCCCTCGTTTCCCCTTTTTTTAAAGCGGAAAGCGTCGCAAGTGGGAACTCAAGTGGGTTCATGGAAAGGGGTAACGCGACGACGCAATCTGGTATCGTATCAAGGGCGGACACCAAACCTCTTGTCATGCCCGCCGCCGACCAGAGCATTCGAGGGCAGGCCGCAACCGGAATCCATGGTGACTTGAAACGGCAAATGATAAAGGTCGAGAAAGCCGCGCCGCTGCACCGGAGTGTTAACGTTTCTGCGTTCGCGAGGAATTTCATTTCCATGGAACAGCGCGAGTATTTCGTAGGATCATTGCCATTGACACCCGTTCCCGCCCGATCACAAACGGGAGTGGATTGTGGTAGCGTATAGCGCATGAAACAAGTCACTCAATAACGCGCGACCTCAGCAACACAAATAGGAGCACACATTGAAGTCGTTCGCTGACTGGTTACGCGAGATCGAACTGGAACGCTACACATCGGTTTTTGCCGAGAACGACATCGATTTCAGTGTCGTTCACAAGTTGACCGAGGCAGATCTTAGGGAACTAGGCGTCACGCTGGGTCATCGCAAGAAATTCTTGGCGGCCCGCGATTC
>JANNFT010000046.1:0-2540 GCA_031380185.1 Pseudomonadota bacterium | reverse complement strand
TTTGTGACGCTCAACGCCAGCGGCGAAGTTGCCCATGATAGTTTCGTACATGCCCTCGCCCCAAAGCTGGTGCGCTCGTTCCAGGGGACGCGCGGGGTTAACGACGCGCTGCAGCGCCTGCATCGAGGTCCGCGTACGGTCGATATCGAAATAGCAGGCGGCATGCATGGTCGCAAAGAAGTGGCATAAGAACTCTAGTTGGCGCAGGTTGTACTGAGCCCCCAGCAAGGCGCCACGCTCGAGTTCGACATAGGTGTCCTCATGATCGGCGTTCAGGCATAGTTTTGTGCCGTTGGTCATATGCCATACCACGCGGTTGAGTTCGGTCAGATTCTTATCTTCAAGCAGCGGCAATAGCATCTTGCGAACACGATAGAAAAGGTCGAACACTCCGAGCATACAAACCACTGGTCCAGTGATCGCTAATCCACCCTGCATTCGCGCATTGGTCTCCAGATCCTGCTCGATCAGCGCAACGGTGCGTTCGATGCATATCGGCAGCATGGGGTGATCGGGGCGCCGGATAGCGATCCCGTAGAGCATCGCGGAATAAACCGTAAGCTCCAATTCGCGCGACGGGAACGTGGGATGGCTTTCGAGTAAGTGCCCAAGCCGAAATATCCAAGGCTCTGCATTCTCCCAGTTCGCGTATTCGAAGTAGTATCCGGTCAGAATTGAAGCTGCGGTCAGCATCTGGCCCAGTTCATCAGCCGAAGACTCGAATTGCTCGAATGCTCCGGTCAGGGTCGCGGGCGAGAGTTCCTGATCAATTTGAAACTGCGATACACCGAGCCAATAGGCCAGCCAAGGGTCACTCCGCACCTCGGCAGTGGGTAAGCGACCGATCCAATCCATGAGGGTTTTCCAGCGGCCGGCCGCAAACAGAGGCTGGGCATGCTGTAAAACAATACGCGCCACTTCGGCCCATTGCTCGCTGACTGCATACAGCGCAAACGCTTGTTCAATGTCTCCGGCAGCCTCCATCGCCTTTGCGGCACGCAATCTTGCGCTGTCGATTTCGGTCAGGGGCAACAACTTTTGTGCTTTCGTTTGAAGGAACGCTCGAAACAATGAATGGAATCGATAGGCGGGCGCACTACCATGCACCCGTTGCACAAACAACTGGCGGCGATACAGATCATCCAGCAATGGAGCGGCGCTTTCGTCGCCGGTAATTTCTAACGCCGCCGCAGCGGTAAGCGTCGGCACCGTGGCCGCTAACATCAAGATTCGTTGCGCAGCCAGCGAGACTCGGTTGAAGTAAATCGACGCAAAGTAATCGAATACGGCCTCGCGCGAAGCAACACCGATCGTTTTATCTTCCGGCGCCTCGAGGTCGGCGCGCTCGAGCATCAATACAAGTCCCGCGGCCCAACCGTCGGAGCAATCGTGCAGTCTCCGTACGACGCTGTCGGTTAGTTTGTGGTGTGCGTCAGAGATTGCTCGCGTTTCCGCGAGCGAGAAGCGTAACTCTGTCCACGAGAGATGCGCGAGTTCGCCGCTCGCGATGCCGCGGGTGTAGTCGGCGCTTGGTTCGGCGCGGCTGATGATCACAAGATTACGTCCCACCGGAATCTCAGAAAACGCAGCGAGTATGGTCTGATGAAAAAGCGAATCGTTGGCAATCTCTTGAAAGTTGTCCAATACCAGCGAGCCTTGTTGCGGCAGGCGCGCCAGTAGCTCGCGAAAATAGCGTCGCGCGAAACCAGACAAGTCAAACAAATACTCGGGCGTGAGTAGTGGTAACGCTGACTTGCGGGGCGCTAACGCCTTAGCGGCTTCTCTCAGATAGAAGAAAAACGTGGACACATTCGCATCGCCGGCATCGAGTTGATACCAAATGCCGCGATGCTTGCGCGCTTCGAGGTAACTTGCCACCAAGGTTGTTTTGCCGGCGCCGGGCGGCCCCGCAATCCAAACGACTGGGTGCCGACGTAGCTCGTCGAGGCGACTAAACAGCCGCTCGCGGGCGAGTGCGTCGTAAAGCCTTGGCCGCGAGAGTTTTGCGAGATCGCCAACGGCACGCGCCTTCCGAGACTGGCCCGGCTGTGTTTTTCGGCTCGGCGCTGTAGTTCGCAGTTTGCTAGAGGCTGCCATGATCATTTCTCCGATAACGCAGAGTCAGTTTGCATTGTAAGCCTACTTTCCGGCCATGTGTCCGCGAGCGCTACGAAAGCGAGTTTACCGGCGTGATACTTTTTTTGGCTGCAGATTACACGACGCTTATGCTGCATAGTCGATGGACTGCTTTCGCGGGCCGGCGACTTCACGAAGGTGCCCACGTGGATCGCCAACGGTGCGCATTCAGACGACGTTGTCATTCAATCCAATGGTAACAATAGTGTTTTTTGATCGGAGTTTCGTAGACCAAACGGTCTTAGTCGACCCTGAGCCGACTATCAACTCTCGTGAAAAGCAGTCTTTGATTTAACCTAGAAACGGCAGTTGGACGGGGTGGAGTGTGCGGTTATGGGGGTGCAGGGCAAGGCGCGCCGAGGCGCAAGGGTTGTTCCATTGCAACGAGTTGCAACGCCGCCCTG
>JANNFT010000025.1:0-5534 GCA_031380185.1 Pseudomonadota bacterium | reverse complement strand
GCCCGTTGCATCGCCTCGTTCAGGTTGATTGAATCTTCTAGCAGCTCCATGCTTAACTGCACAATCACGGCCAAACTTCTGGGTTGCAACACGACCGCCGAGAATACAGCGTCACTATTTGCAACGACGGCATTTTCATTGCGCCATGCCGCGGTTGGGTCAGTGTCGAGGCGTGCGATGGTGGTTTTCATGCTGGACAGCATCACGGTGCGTGCGCCCGCTTTTACCACGGTTTGTTGCGCGCGCATTTTATCGATAAGCTGAGGAAGCAGGATAGCAGGCACGGTGTATCCACCTTGGCTATCGGTTCCCTCCGATAGGGAATTTCGCACATCTGGGCTTGACTTGATGCCAGCCAGCCCTTTCACGATGTCACCAAAAGAAATGCCGCCGTGGCGATCGTCGTTTCGAGAGTTATCCACGAGTTTATCGCTCGAAGCCAACACCGTGAGTGGACGGCCTGTGTCCGCATCAACCCAGGAACCGGCCTTACTGTTTGCGCCGAACGTTGCGCGCGCCCCAGCGTCAAGGTCGATGCTGTTAGACAGATCTGAGATAAAGTTCGCCGATTCGCTGAAAACGATCATTTCTTCGTCGTTCAGTTCGCGGCCCTCGCGGTCGGATCGCTTCGAAAGCGCGGTCATCACGTCGCGGATTTTGGCGCGCAAATTGTGCGCGTCGTGGATCGGAACCTGCCGCGCGGGACAGTCGGGCAGAACGGTGCCGGATTTTGCCACATAGCGGCGGAAAGTTTTGTTGTTTGCTTGCCATTGTTCTTCAGTAATTTGCGTGTTCATTATGTGTTCCTTGTCGTAGCTTGGAACGCAACAAAAACAAAAGCGCGCCCCAAGCGAAATGAAAAAATGAATTCGTTCGCTGGAAAGCGCGCCTGCTCAATGAGTGTGCCGCAATTCGTGACCGCGATATGTAAGTAGCCATTGGCTAAAAACGAGCGCGGATTTCAACCACACTTTAGCATTATTTCAATGCTTTCGGCCAGTAATTTGATGCATTAAGTCACGAGCTTTTGCCGACGCGCTGATTTTCCGCGACAACTCCAAAATCGCCGCGCCCGCAAGCCTTTCGCCGTAAGTCAATTTTAAAGCTGACATCGGGCCATTTAATCCGAGCAGGCCGGAAAAGCGTTCTATGGCTGCAAAGTATTGATTGAAGGTCTCGGCCGGCAAATCAAGATCGCCGCACAAGACATCCTTGAAACAGCATTGCAGAAAATCTAGGTCTTGTTCCCTTTCGGTCTTAGCCGGCGGATGTGAGACTACCGATTCGGATTCGGTCGGCGGTAAGTCAGGTTTAATCATGCAAACTCCTAAGGTTGGTTAAGGTGTGCGCACCATTCCAGGCGGCGCATAAATGCCCGGTAAACGGATAGATCGGCGGCCACGAATCGGACGACGTCCGGTCTTGCCTACAGCCGCCGGGCGCTGGCAGGTCAGCCCCGTGCGGTCGTGGAATGGGCCGCGAGGGGATGTTTCGCGAGTACAAGCGCGGTGCGACATAAGCGATGTATGCGACATATGTCCATGCATTGCCTACCTTCGGTCGCATATATCGCTTTTGTCGCATCATTTGGCCCTCCAAACCTGCGTTGGGCGGCCCTCAGTCGGCCTCGTTTCGCTGACCGCGAGGTCGCGGTCTTCCAACATATCGAGAGCCAGTCCGATCCGCTCGGCGGATTCGTGCCGCTTGAATAGATCGCGAATTTCAGTTCTCGTCATTCCATCCTGTCCGGCAACCCGCAGCGCCCGCAGGATTTCGTCCGCAACCCGATTGCCCAACGCACTACCGAAAACGAATCGTGCTGAATGTTCGCAATACCGCCACAACGCCAGCGCAGCATTTAAGTGCGTAACATCGACACAGCGCTCGCCATTCATCAAGGCATAGAGCATGGCGAGCCGTCTGACCTGAGACTCAGCGCGAGCGGTGACGGAACCGAGCAAACCGTTAAAACCCTCACTCAGTGTGGCGTAAACATCTACCCAAATGTGCATCGCCTTCTCGCTCATGACCACCACGCCGCCGGGCTTCGTGATAGCGTGGTTGTTTGCTTGCCTCTTAGCTTCGGCTATGCGGTCTTTAAGCTTGATAACGGTCTCTTGGGCGATCGCTCCGCCGCCGAAGGGCAACGTCCGCGCCCGCTTCACACAGACAAATAAAAAACGATTCGCAAACCCGTTTCCGCTTTCGGTCTCGGTCAACTCCGACCGCAGTTCATCTTTCGTCACGTGCGCGACGATGCTGATGTGCGCGCCGGTCGCCGTAATCGGATCGTTTTTAGTCAAGTTCGACATCACGCCTCCATCCCACCCCTGCCGCATAGTCGCGGACAGCGTATTGCCGGGGCGCGATGCGACACGCAATACTTGGGCAAATTCCGGCTCGATCACCAGCAGTCTTTTGTCCTCCACGCCAGGATCGCCGCCTTTGCCGTCTTTGCCCTCGGTTGCATCGCGCACGTTATATTTAAGACCCTCGCCGCTGGACAATCCACTCACAGTCCGCCCCCAGCCGGGAATCTCGCAAAACAACTGATGCACTCGCCCCCACGACGTCCCCTTTCTGCCCTTCGCAGTCGCGCCCACCAGCACCGCATAGAGGTTGGCGTTGTGCTTGTCGCCCTCGATTGGAATGTGACAGCCGCGTCCAATAAGCGAACCGAAGGCGATCAACGTTTGCACTAGCAACGCGGCCGGATCAGCTTCAGTGTGAGGTGCGATAGCGCGGACAATATCGCCTGGAAGGCCGTACAGCGCCGCGTCTTCCAACACGGGCCATTCCGTGTTTGCAGTGTCGCTCGGTGTGGCTGCGTTGGCGGCTCGGCTTGTGTTGTTGTCATCCGGGGCGCGTGCGTTCGCTATATCGCGCTTCACAGCGTCGTGACCAATCAGCCGCGCTAGATCGTTGAAATCGGTCGCGCCTTCAGGTCTATCGTCGCCGAACGCCGGCACGGCGAGTAAGCCGCCAATGGCACGCGCCGCTTCCGTTGATTTGGTAAGACCTGGATTACCGCTTGTTCGGTGGTCATCGTCAACGCACAAGATGATTTTGAGGTCTGGATATTGCTGGCGCATCGTCTTTGCTACCGCCAACAAATTCCCGGCAGAAAACGCAACACATACAACGTGACCGGTCGCTTCATGAATCGATGCGCTTGTGGCGAATCCCTCGGCGATGATCAGCACGTCCCCAAGATCGCCGATCATGAAATAACATCCGCTCGCGCGGCCGTCTGCCATGAACTTCTTCTTGAATTCTCCAGAGGCGTCGGCCTTGATGGTCTGAATAGAGCACAGCGTGTCGTCGTAGTACATAGGGACAAGCAATTCGCCGCGGTCGGACCGCACACCGTGCGGTTGAATTTGTTTTTCCAGAAGATATGCATGGTCACTCGGCGTAGGTTTCGCCTTGTCCCACATCGCACCCGCCTTGGCTGCGGCCGCGGCCTTTCGCTTGGCATCCTCAGCTTCGGCGAGTTTCCGCGCCGCTACCACCTTGGCCTTGTAATCGGCCTCCTCTTTATCCGTCATTTTGCGGCCAATGTCGGCGCGCCACGTTTCTGACAGCCCGCTCTTCCAATCACCGTATGCGCCGGCGGGAATGCAGTCCGTGTGATAAACATACCAACCATCGTCGCCGTGTTTTTTGCCATTGCTTGGGAAACGGTGAATCTTGTCATCGGCGATGATGCTCTCGGGTGGATTTAAACCCGATGCCTGTATGGCGTTGGCGAATTGTTCCCTTGCCGTGGAACTCAAAATGCACCCCGCTCAATAAATTTTTGCAACGTCCGGCAAAATCCGCGCATCTTCGCCGCGTCGCCGGCGATTTCCCGCAAGCGCATGAGCAACGCATCCGGCGCTGAGACGCCGTCGCGTAAGTCGCGAACAAAACGAACGCCTTGCTGTTGGCCCGCTATGGTGTCGGCGATCGAATCGAAAGGCGCAGCTTTACCGCGATGGGCGGTATTGCTAAAATCAGGCCGTGTGTAGTAATGCGAGCCGCCTTGCCGGGCGGCTTTTTTTTCGTCGGTCATGATGCCCCCTAAACAGTTGCGCTTGCAGATTCGGCGCGTTTTTTCTGAGTGTTCGATTCGAGCAAATCGACCCACGCGCGCAGCGCCGCGTCGGTTACGAGTGTTTTTCGTCCAATCTTTAAAATGCGGAGCCTGCCCGCCTGAATTTCCTGATAAAGCAAGCTGCGGGATGTGTTTACTGCCTCACAAACTTGTGGAATTGTATAAGTCAATCGGGCTGTCATTTTTCGCTCCTGTCGTTGTGCGTCCAACTGGACAACACGAGCCTACGCAAAGAGACGAGGCGCGGAAAGGTTAAGTTGAAGCCGCTAAATCGGCGTTCAATTTAACCTTGACAGCCGCCGTACAGAATGTCGTCGACGTAGTCGCGTCGCGCGTCTTGGTCGAAGCCTTGCATCGCTTCGGAAATCGCGCCGCGTAGTCGCGCTGGAGAATATCGAGATATGCCCGCGAGATTACACACTCGGTCAAGCTCGCCGATGATCGGATCGGTGTTACTGAGCGATGGTTGCGGGTAGCCAAAATCACAACGAAGGTAAAGCAGCGCTTCGGCGGCGCGGGGGAGTGCGTATCTCCGGCGCGGATCGGGCATCGTTTTCGCTGCTGCGCGCGCGCTTTCGGCTAAGGTCCTGATTTCTTGTACGGCGTGACTATACGGAGTCCAATGCGCCTCGCCCGCTTGCTGGTGGCTGTCTCCGTGTTCGCTTTCAATGAAGTACTGGGCTAAACCTTTCTCTTCTAAAATCGCCGCCACTTTTTCAAGCTGTTCGGCTATATCGTCTATCACTTGGCGAGGGGAGGTCTTGCTGGTCGTGCCGCTATGAATCTCACCAACGCGTTTTGCCAAGCGCTCGATGCATCTCTCGTATTTTTGGTCACTCATTTGCGCAACCTTCCTTGCGCCTTCAAAAGGGAGCCGCGCCGGCCGGGTGAAGGTGTCCCGGTTTTCGCCCCGTCGGGCTAGGCGCGGCTTAAGCGGTCAGTGGACTACGAGAGGTCTGTGAGTCGCGCCAACAACTTCTGAAAGTCTGGGTCAGCTTTCGCCCGCGCCGCCGTGAGACGGGCAAACGTATCTGCCTGCACGGCAGGATCAAACACGATGCGCCCGTGCTGCAAACAGAACTCCATCTCGGCGCTAAGCCGCTTCATCTCAACGATTGTGTTCTCGTCAAATCGAAAGCCGGACTTGCTATGTGACATGCCTCTGATCACCGCATCCGGGATAAGCGTACCGATGTAGAGCAATTCTGCTTTGAACGCCTCAGCGGTCTTTGGCAACCTCGCGAGATCTCTCTCTTCGTCGTCGAGTTGTTCCTTCGCCTCTCTTAGTCCTTGCTCTTTTTTTATCGCAAGCTCGTATTGCTCTTTCTCCTCGGGCAAGTACTCCGCAAGGACACGGAAGTGGGATTTCGAAGTTCTGGCAACCTTTATCAGGCGAGCGCCGACAGTAAGTTTCCGCTGCTTCCAGACCCCCTCAGCA
>JANNFT010000023.1:0-2606 GCA_031380185.1 Pseudomonadota bacterium | reverse complement strand
CAGTGTTAAGTTTTGCGCGCGTCCTATGTACGATCGCCTTAACGTTGCCAACGGGGATGTTTCGGTCTGTCGCAATCGTTTGCATCAAGTCCGCATCAGTGACTCGAACGTGATCCTTGTTCACCGCACACAAGTGTTGTTGAATGGCTTGGAGGCACAGGAAACGCCGCGTTATGTCGACGTTTCGCCGCGTCTCTGCGGGTCGTCCTTTCTTTTTTGGCGCGGCCAGCAACAAGTCGATCAAGCGGTCTATTTCGGCGGTTTGCCACGGACCGTTCAAGCGCGAGTGCTCGGCCCATCCGCTCTTGAGATAGCGCGCTTCCCGGTTTTGAAGATACCGCTGCAAGTCGATCTTCGCGGACTCGTTGGCGAAGTGCTTCGTGAGCCTTCGCCAGTCGGCCTTCATTCCGGCGGGCCTTTGAGTCGCGCCATCATCTTCTGAAAGTTTGGGTCGGCTTTCGCCCGCGCCGCCTTGATACTGGCGTGCGAGCGTTCTCGCACGGCGGGATCAAACACAACCCGCCCGTGATGGAAAACAAAAAAAAGCTCGCCGGCAAGCCGCTGCACTTCGCCCATAGTGTCGTCGTCAAAATGAAAGGCGTTGTCGCTCCATGCCCTGAAGCTGGTTACCTTATCCGGATATAAGAAAAAGCCCTCGGCCCATCCATCGCGGAACTCAGCGGCAGTCTTTGCCAGTACAGCGAATTGCATCTCTTGTCTGTCGAGTTGTTCCTTCGCCTCTCTTAGTCCTTGCTCTTTTTTTATCGCAAGCTCGTATTGCTCTTTCTCCTCAGGCGAGTACTCCGCAAGGACACGGAAGTTGGATTTCGAAGTTCTGGCAACCTTTATCAAGCGATCGCCGACAGTCAGTTTCCGCTGCTTCCAGACCCCCTCAGCAGGGAACCAGTGCGTCTGGGCGACGCCACAGGCGATCAACGCCTCGGCCTTACCGGAAAAGAATTGCCCATCCCGACCCCGCCAGCTCCGCACGCCCGGCGCGGCCATTTCGCTGTATGGATCAATCCAAGGGTCGAAAACGGTATGATTCTGTTCAGCCATGATGCATTCCTCTAAGTGGGTTGCGTTGTGGTTAGGCCGCCCTCGAGCTTCTACTCTTGGCGCGGCCGCTATCGGGTGGATGCCTGACCCTTGGCAGGTAAAAGTA
This sequence comes from Pseudomonadota bacterium, assembly GCA_031380185.1. GTDB lineage: Bacteria > Pseudomonadota > Gammaproteobacteria > Burkholderiales > JALYOK01 > JALYOK01. The sequence continues at coordinate 1,441 of JANNFT010000023.1, read as the reverse complement.
ATCGCGGCTAGCGCGTCCTATTTGGCAGTTTACGCAACCAATGGCTTCATCTTGTCGAACATCGCGCGCCGGTCGGCCCGCAGGAATTTCCCGTAGTGCTGCTCAATCATGCGCACACTCGTTCCGCAGTTTTCAGCGAGCACTTGAATGTTCACTCCCGCGAGTAGTGCAGCCGAAATGTGGGTATGACGCAGCGCGTAGAACGTCGTCGCGCCCGCAAGATTCGCGGCTTTCACCGCTGCAACGAATGGCCTCTGGTGATGGTTCTTGCCCCACTGTGAACCATCATCGCGCGGAAGTAGCAAAGAATTAGCCGGTCGGCTCAAGGCGAGCGATGCGAAGAAGGCGACGGATTCGCTCGATAGATACACCGTGCGCCCGCCCGTCTTGCCGCCGCGTATTTCCAGCGTGCCGGTAGCCTGGTCGAAGTCATGAACGCGCAGCGCCGTAAGCTCGCCATAGCGCGCGCCGACAAGTAGCGCCGCCTGAACGAGCCGTTGAAACGAGAGCGGCGAGCAGCGCTTGAGCAGCAACCCCGGTTGTGCACCCGTTAGGAATATCTTGCGGGACGTGCCGCCTTCCAGCCGGCTCACTTGTCGCCATTCCGAATCATCGGCAACAAGCCGGTCAACTTTCCAGGCTCTATTCAAAGCGGCTTTGAGGATCGTTATCACCCGGTTCACGGTATCCGGCTTGCGAGTTTTCGCCGCTTCTTTTTGCCAGTCGGTGATGTCGGTCGCCCGTAGTTTGGCAAGCTTGATCGCGCCGAATACCGGCTTGAGAATACCTTCGACGCGCGACTCGGTATCCCTTATCGTGGATTCCGGGTTTGCCGACTTCACTTGCGCAATGTAACGATCCAAGACATAAGCGACGGTATGACTACCGGGTGCCGCTGTCGGCATTCTGAAGACCTTGCGCGCCTCATCGAGCGCCGTCTTATAGGTGAGACCATTGCCGTCGGTCAGGTCATCGGCTGCGCCGAGCGCGTGAAGGTCGTACGGCCTATCCTTGCCCGGCGCGCGTGCGATCCACGATCCGCCTGTCTTGCCCTTGCGATAGCCGAGCGCGCAGCCGCGCACGATCGGCACCCAATAGGGTTCCCGCCGTTGCTTCAGTTTGGCCCGGCCTGACGCCGATCCTAAGTTACCGCCGTCCTTGATTCGCATGTTGTACGGATGTTGTACGTAAAAAACGCAGAAAAACATCGTAACACAAGCCTGGACGCCAGTACACTAACTAATTGAAAGAAAAGAGACTTAATGGATGCAAAAAAACGCTGGCGGACGATAAAATCACTCTTTCACGGCGGTAACGGGGGTTCGAATCCCCCTGGGGACGCCAATATAATATTTTGATTTACATTGGTTTCATCGAAACTAACGGCTAACGCACGTTCGTTGGAGGTCGCTATTTGTCAAGATTCTTGCGGCGGTCTTTG
>JANNFT010000019.1:0-6497 GCA_031380185.1 Pseudomonadota bacterium | reverse complement strand
CGACAGACTAACGTTGCGTAGCGTATGGCTGCTGCCGTAGTACTGATTGAGTTGCTCGACTGCTAACATCATCGCCCCAGATAAACTTCGATCACGCGCTCATCCTTCTGCACTTCGTCCATACTGCCCTCGGCCAGCACGCTGCCCTCATGCAACACGGTGACTTTGCTGGCGATGGCCGCAACGAAGTCCATGTCGTGCTCCACCACCACGATCGAGTGACTGCCGGCGAGTTCCTGTATCAGTGCAGCGGTGCGCACTGTTTCTTCGTCGGTCATGCCGGCTACCGGTTCATCGAGCATGATTAGTTTCGGTTCCTGCATCAACAGCATGCCGATTTCCAGCCACTGTTTCTGGCCGTGCGACAACGCGCCGGCTAAATGATCGGGCTGCGTTGTCAATTGAATCAGGCGCAACATGTCGTGGATGTGCGCATCTTGTTCCGCCGTCAGTTCGCTGAACAATGATCGCCGCACGCGCTTATCGGTCTTCATCGCCAGTTCCAGATTTTCGAATACTGTGTGGCGCTCGAACACAGTCGGTCGCTGGAATTTTCGACCGATGCCGGCATGGGCGATTTCCGGCTCGCGCATTCGGGTCAAGTCCATTGTTTGGCCAAAGAACACCGTCCCACTGACAGGCCGGGTCTTGCCGGTGATGACGTCCATCATGGTGGTCTTACCCGCGCCGTTCGGGCCGATGATACAGCGCAATTCACCGGCCTCAATGGTGAGCGATAGTTTGTTCAAGGCCTTAAAGCCATCAAAGCTGACCGTTACATTGTCCAAATAAAGTATCGGGCCATGGCTGACGTCGACTTCGTCACTCGCCACAATTCGCCCGTAGGCGCTGGACTCAACGCCACTGGCGAGAGTTTGCGGCGCACTCACGTGACGCTCTCGTTCGCCAATTTCACCTTAGGCGAAACTGTGTTTGAGCGTTCAGTTGGACTCAATTCCGCAGGCTTTAAGCGCTCGCGTTTCTTCAGCAAACCGACGACACCTTGCGGCATGAATAACGTGACCGCGATAAACAAGGATCCCAATACATACAGCCAATACTCCGGCATGGCGACGGTAAACCAACTCTTCGCCAAATTCACCAGCGCCGCGCCAACCAAGGCGCCGACCAAGGTTCCGCGACCGCCCACGGCGGTCCAAATTGCGATTTCGATGGAATTCGCCGGTGACATTTCGCTTGGATTGATAATACCCACTTGCGGCACATACAACGCCCCCGCGATGCCGCACAGCACCGCCGAAAAAGTCCAAACGAAAAGCTTGTAGGGTAAGGGATCGTAGCCAGAGAACATCACTCTACTTTCCGCATCGCGAATCGCCGTCAGCACACGGCCCAATTTCGATTTAACGATGTAACGGCAAATGAGCAGCGCAAGGATAAGGGTGAGCCCGGTAATCATGAATAGCGCTGCTTTTGTCTGCGGGTCGGTAATGCGAAACCCAAGGATCCACTTGAAATCGGTGAAGCCATTGTTGCCGCCGAAGCCGGTGTTGTTGCGGAAGAACAGCAGCATGAAAGCGAAGGTGAGCGCCTGGGTGATGATGGAAAAATAAACGCCCTTGATGCGCGAACGGAACGCGAAATAGCCGAACACAAAAGCCAACACGCCCGGAACCAACACCACCAATGACAGCGCATAGAAAAAATGCTCGGTAAAAGACCAATACCACGGATATTCCTTCCAATCGAGAAACACCATGAAGTCCGGCAAAAGGCTCTGGTACTGCCCTTCGCGCCCAATCATGCGCATCAGATACATGCCCATGGCGTAACCGCCGAGCGCGAAGAACACGCCGTGGCCGAGACTCAAAATGCCGGTGTAACCCCAAATCAAATCCATTGCGAGGGCGACCATCATGTAGCACATGATCTTGCCGAACAGGTTGATGATGTAACCCGACACGTAGAGCGGATGATCGGCGCTGACCACGAGATTAAGCGTGGGCAGAATAATGAGGACAATCAGGGCGAACATGCCCAGAACGACCCAGCCCTGCGCCGTGTACAACAGCGGGATACGCTTCATGCGAGGGCCTCGGCGCTGCGCCCTTTGAGCGCAAATAATCCTTGCGGACGCTTCTGAATGAATAAAATAATGAACACCAAAACCAAAATCTTTGCCATCACCGCTCCGGCATAGGGCTCCAGGAATTTATTCACTTCGCCGAGACCGATGGCGGCGATGACGGTTCCTGCCAACTGCCCTACCCCGCCCAACACCACTACCATGAACGAATCGACGATATAGCTTTGACCCAACTCCGGGCCGACGTTGCCGATCTGCGACAAGGCCACGCCTCCCAGACCTGCGATACCCGAGCCCAGGCCGAACGTCCACATGTCTATTTTGCCGGTGGGAACGCCGACACAATCGGCCATCGTTCGGTTCTGGGTTACCGCTCGGACAAACAGGCCGAGGCGAGTTTTGTTGAGCAGAAACCAAACTAGCGCGACCACCACAACGGCAAAACAGATAATTACAATGCGGTTGTAAGGCAAGGTTAATCCGCTGGAGAAATTAACACCGCCGGACATCCAACTCGGGTTGGATACTTCCACGTTTTGTGCGCCGAATGTCGCGCGCACCACTTGAATCAAAATGAGGCTGATGCCCCAGGTACAGAGCAAGGTTTCCAGCGGCCGGCCGTATAGGAGGCGAATCACGCCGCGTTCCAACGCCATGCCCACCATTGCCGTCGCCAGAAACGCCACCGGCACCGCGGCGGCGAGATACCAATCGAATGAGGCGGGAAAATGCTGCCGAAATATCGTCTGCACCACGAACGTTGCGTACGCGCCGATCATCAGCAATTCCCCATGGGCCATATTGATGATTCCCATCAATCCAAAGGTGATCGCGAGACCAAGTGCGGCGAGCAATAACACACTGCCCAGGCTCAGACCATTGAACGCATGGCTCGCCAACTCCAAGCGCGCGAGGCGGCCCTGGATATCATTCAGTAGGTCGATTGCGGCTAAACGCACCGCGCTATCGGGCTCGACGAAACTGCCATCCGGTTTCTTCACAAACATGGCGGCAAGCAGCGTCTTAACATTCGGATTGCTGGTCGCAGCCAATTCCTTGACGGCGCCAAATCTGACCTTTGGATCGGCGTTCTTAAGATTGATTTGCGCTTTGGCAAGCACTAGGATTTCCTTAACTTCGGCATCCTGTTCTGTTGCCAGCACACGCTCAATGCCTAGCAATGATCCTGCGTCGGCATCGGCCTGTAATTGTTTAGCGGAGGCAAGCCGAACGGCGCGCTCCGGCGCAGACAACTTCAATGCCGCCAGTGCGGCATTCAACTCACGCCGCACGCGATTATTGATGTCGATCGACACGAGATCACTGGGGACCGGGTCAATCGCAGTGGCGTTGACCGCATCGACCGCAGCGTCGCCGGCAACGATAACCAACTTACCCTGACTGGTAAGAAATAAGGCGCCATCGAACAGCGCTTGCAAGGCGGGTATTGCCGCAACATCACCGGCGTCGCTAAGCTTCCCGATGGTGGCGATCTTCACGTCGTTCTCGTCCGACGCCAGGCCCTTGAGCAACTCAGCGTCGAGCGCCCATGCACTCATTGGCGCGATAAACAACAACCACAGCCATGAGCGAAAAGTTTTCACGTGTTCCCTCGAATTATTATTATCGGAATTGGGAACCGACGAATCGTCGGCCCCCAACAAACATTACTTGCCTGCCATTACTGGTTCGTCTTTCTTGCTTTCGTTGCCGGCGATGAACGGACTCCACGGATTGGCGCGTATCGGACCCGCGGTTTTCCATACTACGCTGAACTGCCCGTCAGCTTTGATTTCACCGATCAACACCGGCTTGTGCAGATGATGATTTTTCTCATCCATCTTGGCGACGAAGCCCGACGGCGCTTTGAAGGTCTGGCCGGCCATTGCAACGATGACCTTATCGACATCGGTGGTCTTCGCCTTCTCGACTGCCTGTTTCCACATGTGGATGCCGATATAAGTGGCTTCCATCGGATCGTTAGTCAACGGCTTGCTAGCGCTGGATAGTCCCTTTGCTTTTGTATAAGCGGCCCACTTTTTCTTGAAGGCATCGTTGGTGGGGTTCTTCATCGACATAAAATAATTCCATGCCGCAAGATGGCCAACCAGCGGCTTAGTGTCGACGCCACGCAATTCTTCTTCACCTACTGAGAATGCGACGACCGGAACATCCGTGGCCTTCAATCCTTGATTACCCAATTCCTTGTAGAACGGTACATTGGAATCGCCATTGATGGTGGAGACCACAGCAGTTTTACCACCGGCAGAAAACTTCTTAATATTGCCGACGATGGTTTGATAGTCGCTATGACCGAACGGCGTATAGATTTCTTCGATATCCTTATCGTCGACGCCTTTGGATTTCAAAAACGCGCGCAGTATCTTATTGGTCGTGCGTGGATAAACGTAATCGGTGCCGAGCAGGAACCATCGTTTGGCTTCGCCGCCATCTTTGCTCATCAAGTATTCAACGGCAGGAATCGCCTGTTGGTTCGGCGCCGCCCCAGTGTAAAACACGTTTTTTGAAAGCTCTTCACCTTCATACTGCACCGGATAATACAACAGACCGTTGAGTTCTTCGAATACCGGCAACACGGATTTACGCGAAACTGACGTCCAGCAACCGAATACGGCGGCGACCTTGTCTTGCGTCAAGAGCTGGCGTGCCTTCTCGGCAAAGAGCGGCCAGTTGGAGGCCGGATCGACCACCACCGGCTCAATCTTTTTACCCATCACGCCACCAGCGGCGTTGATCTCCTCAAAGGCCATTAGTGCGACATCTTTCAAGACGGTTTCGCTGATGGCCATGGTGCCGGACAACGAATGCAAAACACCGACCTTAATGGTGTCGGCGGCGCGCGCCGCACCGGCGAAGGCCAGCGAAGCTGCGAGGACAGTTAGTGTTAAAAAATTGCGACGCTTCATTCCAAATCTCCCGAGGAAGTTATAAACGGATTTAAAATGATCTACATTGATCACACCATACCTATTGCACGCACCATGCCAACTATTGCAGTCCAATTGAAACGACCTGTAGAGACAATATCCATGCGGCTCTCCAAGGCATGCACTAAAATAGTTGTATTACCTAATAGCCCCTTTTTGCCGCACTGCGATGGTGCGTCAGGCCATTTCGGGCACTTAATTCGGGCATCGAATGCATAACGGGACGCTTTACCTAATTCCGGTTCCAATAGCGGATAATCTACCCGCCGGCAACGTATCGCAGAGCGTCAAACTGCTTGTTGCCGGCATCACTGTTTTCGTCGTCGAAAACGCAAAAACCGCGCGGCAATGGTTGAAATGGTATGAACATCCCGGCGAGATGCGGCAACTGACGATCGTCGAACTCAAAGCTGTCGACAGCCGCAAAGCACTCGCCGCCTACCTCACGCCGTTGACGGAAGGAAAAAATATCGGCGTGATGTCGGAGGCCGGATGTCCCGGCGTTGCCGATCCCGGCGCGAATCTGGTTCGCGAGGCGCATCGATTGGGCTTCCGCGTCGCGCCGTTGGTCGGGCCGTCGTCGATCTTACTGGCGCTGATGGCAAGCGGGTTGAATGGACAACGCTTTCGCTTTCACGGTTATTTGCCGGTGGACCGAATCGAACGCGCGAAAGCGATCACTGAGCTGGAGCAAAGCTCACGGCGCGATCAAGAAACTCAACTATTTATTGAAACGCCGTATCGAAACGGCGCGATGATCGATACGCTGATGGCCACCTGCAATAGCCAAACGTTGCTGTGCATCGCAGCCGACGTGACCGGCGAGAATGAGATGATCATCACGCGCACCATCGGCGAATGGCGAAAGCAATTGCCTGACCTGGATAAGCGCCCAACGGTGTTTTTGTTGCAAGCGTAGCCCAATAAATCCACTCCCTTGCGCGTTCGCGCGGGGGAGGGTCGGGGTGGGGGCGAGTTTTCTAAACGAGCAGCAGCGCCTCGGTCGCGGCCCGAGGCCAGCCCCTCATTCCCGCGAAGGCGACGAATCCATTTGGCGCGTCGGTAAAAGCAATCCGCCAAACAGCAAATGCCGTCGTCCTCGCGAAGGCGGGGACCCAGCGTCGTTCAAATGTAAAAGCTAAAAACCAGATCGCCGCGCGTCGCTCGCGATGACATCCTAGGCAAGCCAGCCAGGTAGGGTGGGCAATTCATTTTCCACGCGGACGAGCCAAGCACGCGTAGGGTGCGCATCGCGCACGCGGAATTATTTGTCGCCATCGGTTAATCGATAAACCACGTGCGCCTTGCGCACCCTACCGATGCTGGACTACGAGTCCGCTAAGTGGGCCCGTATGGCGCAATCAATACCGGGTGGCCTTGGGCCATTGCGCCGAATGATTCATTTGATCGGTGCAATTGGATTGCACCCGACATTTTTGTCTGTGCTGCCGCGAGGGTTATTTCGTCTGCTTCCTGGCAAGGCAAGGATGGGAAGCCGCATG
>JANNFT010000260.1:0-3646 GCA_031380185.1 Pseudomonadota bacterium | reverse complement strand
CCGGGTATTTTTCTCCATCGCCAACGCGGCGTTTGCCTCCTGCCGTAACTGCGCCGTGAGCTGGCCGATAATCAACGCCACCCCCAACATGACGGCGAATGTGACAAGGTATTGGGCGTCGTTCACCGCGAGCGAAAATCGTGGCGGAACGAAAAATATATCGAACAACAGAACGCTGAGAAAAGCCGCCATTACCGCCGGCCCTCGGCCTAGACGCAGCGCGACTAACACCACAGTGAGGAGAAATAGCATGACAATGTTGGCCAGGTCGAAAATGTTAAGCAACGGCGTGGCGACTAGGGTTGTCGCCATGCATGCAACAATGGCCCAGCAATAACTTAGAGCGCTTGCCCGGTTAACCCAGAGTTGCTTTCTGCCTAACTTTACATCTGACATCTGGCGCTACCTCGGTTTTCTACTGCAACAGGCCGCGGAATTATCAAAAGGGAGCGGTTGCAGTGTTAAGCCTAACCCTGTACATGTAAAAATGGGGTAAAGATCGGATAGCATCGTCCGAACAGATGGGAAATAGCTCGCCTGAAACAGTGGAAAATCAATGTCGCCCTGACCTGGTATTGAGTTGGGCGATTCCTAAGTATTTAACTCGATGCCTGCAGAGTACCGTAGATATTACATCACAGGGCATGCCATGCCAGGACGCAGGCTGGATAACGCTTGTGGCTCGGTCACTATTCGGTCACTATTTCGAGCTATTCCAATGCCACGGTTCTTCTGGACAACTCTCCTCAGCGTCCTGAGTCACCCCGAGCACGGTAGTATTTCTCCATTAGCGGCGTCGCCGATATGCCATGCACAACAATCGACGTTGCAATGACGCCGAAAACGACGTTAACAAATTCTCCGGCCTCCTTATGCGGCAAGCCGTGATTGATCGCATACATCAAGTAATACAACGATCCCAGCCCGCGCACGCCAAACCAGGCTAACAGACGAAGTTGCGTGGACGGTGTGCGTGAGCCAATCAGACCCAGCGCCACGGCGACGGGTCGGATGAAGAAGAATAACAACACGCAGAACCACATCACTTCGAGCGTAAAACTCTGCGCTGAAACCATGCTGCCCAGAAGCACCACTGCCGCAACTTCAACGATACGTTCCAACTGTTGATTAAAGTCGATTAGCGCGTTCGCCATGTTCGCCGGCGTCTCGGGAGTTTCGTTGGCGCCGCTGTTGTCGCGAACCGGTCTTTGCAGCCGTGGCGCTACTTTCGCGAGTATTGACTTAAAGCGGGAGTGTCCGATTCGGCGCAATCCAAGCCCGGCAGCAAAGACCGCGAGAAATCCATAACTTTGAATGAACAGCGCCACACCATAAGAAAAAGCGATTAACCCGAGCACTAAAAACTCTTCCAGACCCAATGCCTCCCGATGCACGCGGCGCAGGTATAACACCCAATAGCCCACCATAAATCCGCACAGATAACCGCTGGCAATGCCTGCCGCAATGGGCCAAACCACGTCGCGCCACAACCACAGAGAAGCGTTTTCTCCGATTTCATGCAAGCCCACGAGTCCTAGTCCCAACATCACAAAGGGGAAGGCGATGCCGTCGTTAAGTCCGCCTTCTCCGGTCAAGCCAAAACGCACCCGGTCTCTATCGCCGGCATTGCGCACCTGCACTTCCGAGGCGAGCACCGGATCCGTGGGCGCCAGTATGGCGCCCAATAGCAACGCCGGCCCTACAGTTAAATTTAGCGTAAGCATGGCGATGGCGGTGACCAGGATGATGGTGACAATCATGGTCCAACCGGCCAGCCGCAACGGCAGGCGCCACACGCGATCAAACACGCTGACTTTCAGTTTCAATCCAACCGTGAAAAGTGAAATGAGAACGGCGATTTCCGCGACCAGTTCCAACGTCCTGGCGTTTCCGATGGGATCGATCGTGAGCAGCCGCACGCCGTAGGGTCCCAGTGCTACGCCGATTAGGAAATAAATTATCGCGGCGCTGATTGGCAATCTTTCCAGTAACGTGCCGGTAAGCGCCATTAACAATAAAAATGCGCCGATGAGAAGAAACCAAGTGCTAAGCATGGTGATTAAACCTAGAAACGCCAGTTGGACGGGGTGGTGTGTGCGAAGTCGACTAACTTTGAGCGTCGGCCGCCGTTTCAGCATGGCGTGGCGCGGCATACAATCGCGTGAACTCTGCTCCAAATAATAATATTTGCGCTGAATAATAAACCCAAACGAGGATCACGACGAGTGACCCGGCCGCGCCATATGAGGACGCAATTGCGCTGTTGCCTAAATACAGCCCAATTAAAAATTTTCCTACGCTAAACAATAGCGCCGTTATGACGCTGCCAGGCCAAACGTCGCGCCACGTCACCGCGGCGTCGGGTAGAACTCTGAACAATAGTGCGAACAAAAACGTCAGGATGGCGAAAGACGTTATGAAATTTATCAGCGCTAGCAGCGTCCCGCTCGCGCCGGCGAGCGCCTCAACGTAACCGGTGAAAATTGCTATGCCGGCGCTGACGAGAAGCGAAGCAAGCATCAGAAACCCAAGGGCGATAACCAGCGCGAACGACAAAAGCCTACTGAATAGCATCGACAGCCAAAAACTTCTAAGCCGGGGCTTGCTTCGCCAAATGAGATTGAAAGCGTCCTGAAGTTCGCCGAACACTGCGGTAGCGCCAATTAACAATGTTGTTACACCGAGGACTGTCGCCAGGACGCCGGAACGCGAGCGGTGCGCATTTTCAATCATCGCTTGTATCGTCAAAGCGGCGTCGGGACCGACCAGATGCTCGATTTGCGCAACGACGTGGCCTTGCATCGCGTCGCGACCGAATGCGAAACTCGCGACGGAAATCCCGATAATTAAAACCGGCGCAAGGGAAAAAATGGTGTAGAAAGCTAACGCCGCGCCCAGACGCGGGCAGCCATCATCAAACCAGGCAATCGCACTGTTCTTGATCAACCCGAACGCGCGGGCGATTGATCGCGGCACGTCCCACCTACGTTCTGAGTGGCAATAAACTCATTGTGGTTTTATCCCAGAAACGGCAGTTGCACGGGCTGGCGTGTAAGGTTATGAGGGAAGGTTGCAACAGGGTAGTCTAGCGCCATGGCGGTTGGTCGTGGCGACCCTCGAAACCTCGGCCTCGGCCCCATCCTAGTCCTCAACCCCCACCCTAGCCCTCACCCTTTTCAACGAGGAGGGAACGAGCACGCGCGGCATATGGCGAAGGTGGCATCGGTCAAACCGCTTTAAGTCCCACGGTAAAGCCGGCGGTTTACCCGTTTTAATTAGACAATTTCGTTTTCGAGCTCAGCGCGCCATGAGGCGCGGCGGCCGCCGCCGCGCTAAACATCTCGTCGGCCTCGGTCGGCGCAATTTTACTGGCATCAACAGCAAACGCGGCAAAGAAGAAAATGACTGCGAAAGGCACACCCAATAACCACATGACGATCATCTTCATAGTGACTCCTAATTTGTCGGGAAATAATGGTTGAATGAATCCCTATTCGCACAAAGCGTGCCATCGGCGGCCAGCAGAAATAGCGATTTAAATCAGATGGATTAATATGCCGATGAAATGAACTGCCGCGCCGCCATGTAATTCTTACAAAATTATTGTCGGAGTTACGTCCGAATGGATTTGTGGCGCCCCGGCGCG
>JANNFT010000002.1:0-15863 GCA_031380185.1 Pseudomonadota bacterium | reverse complement strand
CGATCAAGCAGGACATCTTCGGCCGCGCGGCGTGCGGCTTCGAGAATGAAATCGGTTCGAGTCTTTCCGCTTGATTCTGCGGCACGGTCGATTAAATTACGCGCGGTGGCCGGGATGCGCAGGTTCAATGTATCGCGGCGTGGGGATGGTGTTGCAGTGGCTTTCATAACTTTATCCTCAACTTCAAGAATGAATCATAGCACTTTGTAACGTCATTGTCATTACGTTGAATTGTGATTCATTTTTAAGAATAAATCCATGTCATTTTTTGGGTAGGTTAATTGGGCGATATCGAACTTCGCGGGCGCAAGTATTTTTCCAACTCTGCGGCAAACTGGATGGGTAAAGTGCAGTTAACTCGTCAAAAAGAAAGCGGATACTCCTATGTCGAAAATCTTCCAAAGATGGTGATGCTTTGCCCCGCCAAAATCAGCGATTCTGTATGTTATCTGAGGAAAATATTCACGTAACTCATGGACTTTACTATTTCGGAGACCGGATTGTGATTCCAGTTGTTGTGGGTTCGAACCCCATCAGCCACCCCATCAAATCTAGCGTTCTCGCGACAGCATCTACTAACTTTTCCGAAGACGGAAGTTTGCTTTCCGAAGACGGGCAATGTTTTCCCAGATATGATTTTCACTAGCGCGCCTTCACCTTCTTCGGTTTGTTCGCACGCAACTAAGTAACGGTTCGCGTCGGGCTTGAGTGCGCAGCGCGTGCTTTTGCGTTTTCTTCGTCGTCACCGGCGGTGGAACTGGTGATCCAGTCCGGTGCGACAAGTGCCGAACATGTTCTAAATTTAGTGGCGCGGCTCAATGCCAGTCCGGCGCCGGTGGGCGTGGCCCTAGGCCACCACATGGGAACGATTTTGCAACTCAAAGAGTCACGGCGGTCGCACATCGCCGGTATGCGGAAAAGGCGTCGGCCAAAACAGCGCGTGACTATCCTGACCGGAATTGACGACTAGTCGTAGAGTGTCTAAATTATGTTTATACATTTTGCAGGAGTCAATCATGGCCGAAGTCGTTCTCGATATTAAACAGTGGGGCAACAACCTCGGCGTTCGTCTTCCCGCTGTCATTGAGCGTGAAGCGCATTTGTGCGCCGATCAGCGTGTGCGTGTGTCCGTCAAAGGAAATCAAGTCGTGATTACGCTCGTCGAAGACGCCGATCTCTCGCTCGCGCAACGACTCGAAGAGTATGACCCCGCGCGCCACGGCGGCGAATTAATGATTCCGAGCGATTCGCTGGGAGCAGAGCGTTGGTAACAGAATCGCTCAAAAAGTCAGCGAAAAAGTGACTATCGTGGGCGCCGGACCGGAAGGACATTATTTGGATTGATTGCAACCCACAAGTACGTCGCGAGATGCGCAATATCCATCCGTTCCTGGTGCTTTCCCAAAGGATATTCAATGAGAAAACGTCGCTAGTTATTGGCGTGCCGATGACCACAGCGGAATACAACGCGGACAATCCGTTTGCCGTCTCCATCGGTGCAGCAAAGGGACGTAAAGCGGGCAAAACAAGTTACGTGCTTTGCCATCAGCCGAAAATCGTTTGACTGGCGGCTGCGAAATGGACGCGCGCACCCACTAAAAACCCTGTCCAGTGAACAATTTAGACAAGTACGTGAATGATCCTAGAAACGGCAGTTGACCGCTCCTTCGGTTATTCAACATCATGGTTCCAATAAAATTCTTCATAACTTGTGTGCTCACCCATTTGGTGAGCATCCGCTACGGGGCGGATTGCTCGGTTCTGGGGGTGCAGAGCGGCGTTGCAACTCGTTGCAATGGAATGACTATTCCGCCTCGCCGCGCCTTGCCCTGCACCCCCATAACCGCACACTCCTCCCCGTCCAACTGCCGTTTCTAGGATGATTGAACCAAATCGTTCAGTTGGCTTAAAAGCGTGATGTCGAATTGCCTCGACATCGATGCCGCGAGCACACGGCGCCGGCGGCGGTTTTTGTATATTCGTTTCTTCGATAAAAATTTATAGAAGAATCAGTCAGTCGAACAACGGCAAACTTCGTCCGCGTGAATTGGTTTCTGCGTCCGATTCGGTATTCACCACACTTGACTGTTTGCCAGATACCAACGCCGCCACCCGCACCCCGAGTAGACGCAGCCTCGCATTATGCGGCGCCCGCTTCAGGCAACTGCGCACCGCATCCCTAATTGATTGGGCATCGTCCACAGCAATTTCTAAGGTTGTATCCCGAGTTACAGTCTGGAAATCGGCATAACGCAGCTTCATTCCGATGGTTTTAGCGCGATAACCCTTACGCTTCAAATCGCCGCTGAGCTTTTCACACAAATCTAACAATATCCGCGATAAGGTTTCTCGATCTCGCTTTGCATCCAAATCTCGTTCAAAGGTGGTTTCGCGACTAATGGATTTCGGCTCTCGTTCAGTGATCACAGGCCGATCATCACGACCTTGGGCCACTTCAGAAAGCCAGTGCCCGTAATGGTTTCCAAATTGCGCCAGCAGCATTTCTTCCGGCGCTTGTGCCAATTCGCCAATGGTTCGAATGCCCAGTCCTTCCAGTTTGGCGCTGGATCGTGGACCGATGCCGTTGATCTTGCGGCAAGTTAACGGCCAGATCCGAGTAGGGATATCGCTGACGCTCATGACCGTCAGACCGTTGGGTTTCTCTAAATCCGAAGCAATTTTGGACAGAAGCTTATTCGGGGTAATCCCAATGGAGCAGGATAACCCCGTTGCACTTCTGACGTTGTCCTTGATGCGTTGGGCAAGGGGAATCGTGTCTCCAGCCACATCGGTCAAGTCGATAAAGATCTCATCGATACCACGGTCTTCGATATGAGGTGCAATCTGTGCGACGGCGGCTTTAAATAATCGGGAGTAACGGATGTATTCGTCGAAGTCGCCGGGCAGCAAGATGGCATCCGGCGCCAAGACTGCGGCCTTCATCAACCCGAGGGCGGAATGAACGCCCAAGGCTCGCGCTTCGTATGTCGAAGTAGTCGCGACACCACGGCCGACGTAATCACCCAGGCGGGTGAAGGCATCCAATGGGGTAGACGAATCAAAAGTGATATCGGATTCGCGTCGGCTTCGACCCCCGACCACAACCGCCAAACCTCGCAATTGCGGATAACGCAGCAGTTCCACCGAGGCGTAGAAGGCGTCCATGTCGAGGTGGGCGATGCGACGAGTCATGGCCAATATGGTAACGCGTGGAAACTCAGTTGGGCAGGGGAGAAAATTTAATTTCGAAATTTACCAGGGGCGCGTCGGACTAAAAGAATCGGAGCGAAAAAGTTGCGAGGACAGATTTTGACGATCTCGCCGCGCAATAGTGGTTCTATTGCCGAAGTGTTGGCGGGGTAGGAGAAGCGCGTAATTTTGATGGTAGGACGCGTTTTGATTACGCGGATTTGAGGATGTTGAGCCCGTAGAAGATTGGGTTGTGGCACGCAACCCAACATGGTTTGGCACGTGGCTGCGTTGGGCTTCCTTCGTCAGCGCCAACCTACGCGTTCTGCCGTGTTCTCGGGCAATGCCATCGGCGTGGGCGCGCTTAAAACTATCGCGTCCTTGCCGGCGTCGCCAAATTTTATCGATGAACTCGCAGCGTTCATCGAGCGGCGTATTGTTGGTTGAATATTTGGAGAGTGCGTTGGCGATGCACAGTGTGACGTCGGAAAACGTGGGCGATAATGCTTTCTGGGAGGGGTACTGGGATGAAAAGGTTAGGGAAGCTCTGAATAAGTCCGATTTCGTCGTGATACTGTGTTACTCGCAAAAAATATCTCCTTACATATCATCCCTATGCTGCGTCGATATTTTTTGCTCGCGCCTTGTCTCACTTAGAACTCGAACTTATTCAGAGCTTCCTTAGTTTGAGCCTGGCTTGGTGCGCCGGTCAAGAAAATCCACTTCGCGAACTACCGTGTCGGATTTGCCTTTGAAGCCTAAGATCTCATTGGCATTGATGATTGCCGTTGCGATTTCTTCCGTGGTCACCCGTTTGCTCATGGCCTGTTCGCGGATGATTTCGTAGGCTTGCTCTTCCGTGATCGCTCGGGGCTGCATGAGGATAGCCTTGGCCTTGGTCAGGCGGCGAATTCCAGCGAGCCGTTGTTCGAGCCGGTCGATGTGCCTGGCTTGGTCTTTTTCCTTCGCCGCGAGTTGCCGCGCGATTATTTGCTTGCGTCGGTTGGCATGACTCGTGCTTCGAGGGAAAAGGCGATTCGTCATGGAGTTGTATACTTGCATCTTGCCGGAGGCTACACTGCCGGGTGGAGAGCTTGGTAATTGACAGGACAATTTAAAGATGACGGATTAGTTCGGCGAGGTGCGTGGCGGTTAAATAGCGGATTTTGCGCGAATAATTGAATCGCCACTCAACGAAAGCCGACGCATTCTTGATGTTCCATCCATTGCGACGCTTGAAACCGAGTAAGTTATTTCTTCACTTAACCAAAAACAGAGGAGCTTTGACATGAGATTTGCCAACAGGCGTGGTTTCATAAAGGCCGGAACTGCAATCGGCGCAGTAGCAGCGATAGGGCCTTGGATCATCAAAAATGCACACGCGGAAGATGCCGTTAAGGTCGGAATTCTGCATTCGTTGACGGGGACGATTGCAATCGCGGAGAAATCCGTGGTGGATGCGGAACAACTCGCGATTGAAGAGATTAACGCTGCCGGTGGCGTGATGGGTCGCAAGATCCAAGCGGTCGTGGAAGATGGCGCGAGCGATTGGCCCACGTTCGCAGAGAAAGCGCGCAAGCTGATCGAAAAAGACAAGGTTGCGGCAGTGTTCGGTTGCTATACCTCTGCTTCGCGCAAAGCGGTTCTGCCGGTATTCGAGAAGCTCAAAGGCCTGTTGTACTATCCGACCTACTACGAAGGTCTTGAAATTTCCCCCAATATTATGTACACCGCGCAGGAAGCCACGCAGTCGGTTATCGCTGCGATGGAATGGTTGTACAAAAATAAAGGCAAGACCTTCTACATGATCGGCTCGGATTATATTTGGCCGCGCACCACGATCAAGATCGCTAAGGCAACCTTAACGCGTCTGGGCGGCAAGCTGGTCGGCGAGGATTACTATCCCCTCGGTCACATCGAGTTCTCTTCGGCGATCAACAAGATTAAGGGCGCAAAACCGGAAGTCATCTTGAATTGCACCGTCGGCGGCAGCAACGTTGCGTTCTTCAAACAATTGAACGCCGCCGGTATCAAGGGCGCGACTCAGCCGATTCTGTCGCTCGCTGTTTCCGAGGAAGAAGTGTCGGGCATCGGCGCGGAGAATGCTGAGGGTACGCTGACTTGTATGGGGTATTTCCAAAGCCTGAAGAATCCGATGAACGAGAAGTTCGTCAAAGCATTCAAAGCCAAATACGGCGCGAATCGTCCCACTGGCGATACGCTTTCCTGTGGCTACACGTCCGTCTATATGTGGAAGCTCGCTGCAGAGAAGGCAAAAAGTTTCGACGTCGAAAAAGTGGTCGCGGCATCGTCCGATCTGGAGTTCGACGGACCGGAAGGCAAGATCAAATTCCACAAGTCGAATCATCACCTTTGGAAACATGCCCGCATCGGAACGTTCCGCAAAGATGGTCAGGTCGACATGATTTACGAATCCGCTTTGATTGAGCCTAATCCGTTCCCGAAGCTGTAATCGACCCGTCGAGAGGTGTGCTTGACGTAAGCCGCTTGCTGCGGCTTACGTTTTTGGTTTTCTCGACTGCGTAAGATGCCTGAAGATGAAAATTAAGGCTAAAAGTAAAACAAGAAAGATGGATCCATGAACTTAGATATGTTCGTGATGCAGGCCTTCACGGGCCTGAGCGTATTCACTATCCTGATGTTAATGGCATTAGGGCTGGCGATTGTTTTCGGTTTGATGGGCGTGATCAACATGGCCCATGGCGAGCTGATGGCGATGGGGGCCTACACGACTTACGGCGTCGCGCTATTGTTCGAGACGTATTTCCCCAATGCCATGGGCGTGTATTTTCTGATCGGCATTGTGTTGGCATTTTTCGTGACCTTTGCGTTCGGTTACCTGCTGGAACGCGGGCTGATACGCTTCTTGTACCAGCGCCCGCTCGATACCATGCTCGCAACCTGGGGCTTGAGTTTGATTTTGCAGCAAATCTATCGCCAGTTTATCAGCCCGAAAGAGGTCGAAGTGCCGACGGTGTCGTGGCTCCAAGGCGCTTGGCAGATGACCGAAACCCTGTCTTTTCCATTGAGCCGGATATTCATTATCGGGCTCGCGATCGTGACCTCCGTTTCGGTTTATTGGCTGCTATACAGAACTCGTTGGGGTTTGCGGATACGCGCGGTTACCCAGAACCGCACCATTAGCGGGGCCGTGGGTATCAACACCGAGCGCGTCGATTCATTTACATTTGCTTTGGGTTGTGGCTTGGCCGGTATCGCGGGCAGTTCGTTCACCATGCTGGCGTCCACCGGCCCCGTCACTGGTCAGGCCTATATCGTCGATACGTTCATTGTGGTGGTGTTCGGCGGTGTCGAGAGTCTGTTGGGAACTATCGCTTCGGCATTTATCGTGGGGCAAATGCAATCGTGGTTTGAATTCTTTATGAGCGGATCCATGGCGCGGGCGAGCATTTTACTGCTCGTAATCGTGGTCATTTATTTCCGCCCGAATGGTCTGTTTGCAACTAAGGTGAGACGTTAATGGCTGGTTCGGCCTCGCTTCCAAATCCGACCGCTCTTTGGGATTTCGTCAATCGCTACGCCGTGATCATTTTGGCTGTCCTGCTGTTGGCGGTGATTCCGTTTTCGTTGGGAATATTCAGGCTCGGACTAGCAGCAAAATATCTCAGCTTCGCTTTTTGCGCCGTCGGTATTGTGCTGATTTGGGGCTACGGAGGGATATTGAGCCTCGGCCAAGGCGCTTTTTTCGGACTCGGCAGTTACATGATGGCGATGTTCCTCAAACTAGAGGCGGCGGCCAATGCCGATTCATCGTCCAGCACCGCTTTATCGGCTTTCTTCGGCCAGGCGGGGTTGCCTGACTTCATGTCTTGGAACAGCGTGGAGAAGCTTCCCTGGTGGTGGGAACCGTTTCATCACATCTGGTTCACGCTGCCGGCGATCGTCATTCTTCCGGCGCTGCTCGCATTCGTTCTGGCCTATGCCAATTTCCAAAAGCGCGTCGGTCCGGTTTATTTTTCCATCATCACGCTAGCTTTATCCGGGATTATGGCGATCGTGATTATCGGTCAGCAAGGCTATACCGGGGGCATCAACGGCATTACGGATTTCAAGACGTTCTTGGGTATCGATATCGATCAAGACAAAGCCAAAGTCGTCATGTACTACGTCACGGCAGTGTTGTTGCTGCTCACAGTAGTTGTCGGCAGATTCATCCTAAGAAGCCGACTCGGCAAGGTCCTCGTAGCCATCCGCGACCGCGAAGACCGGGTGCGTTTTTCAGGCTATGACCCGGCCATGTTTAAAGCGTTCATATTCAGCGTGGCCGCGGTGTTTTCGTCCATCGGTGGCGCGATGTTTACTATCCAAGTCGGTCTGGCTTCGCCTTCTTTAGTCGGTATCGTTCCCTCCATCGAGATGGTGATATACGCCGCGGTGGGTGGCCGGCTGTCGTTGATCGGCGCGGTCTATGGGACATTGGTGGTCAGTTACGCCAAGACTTTTTTCTCTGAGAATTTTGTCGAATACTGGTTGTATTTCATCGGGGCCCTGTTCGTCATCGTAGTAATGTTCCTGCCGGGTGGCCTGGCCAGCCTGATGGACAAGTTACGCATGGGGAAAAAGCCGGCTCAAAACCTGAAGGCCCCGGTCGGCAAGAAGCTCGAATCGGAAACGCAATGACGACTGAAATCCTTTCGGTATCGGATCTGAGCGTTTCCTTCGACGGGTTCAAAGCGGTTGATAACTTGAATCTGTTCGTTGAGAAAGACGAATTGCGTTGCGTTATTGGGCCGAACGGCGCCGGCAAGACCACATTGCTCGATATGATTTGCGGCAAGACCAAGCCATCGGGCGGCAGCATCAAATTCAAAGGAGAGGAACTCACCAAATCAACCGAGTACAAGATCACCCGCGCGGGTGTTGGCCGAAAGTTCCAAACCCCGTCGGTCTACGAAGATTTGACCGTGTGGGAAAACCTAGAGTTGTCTTATCCCAAAAAGCGCGGTATTTTCGGTTCGCTGTTCTTCAAGTCCACCGATGAAATCAAGCAGCGCGTCGATCAAGTGGCTCAAGACATGTACTTGAAGGAAGAACTGGAGACCAAGGCCGGCACGCTGAGCCACGGTCAAAAACAGTGGCTTGAGATCGGCATGCTACTCATGCAGGAGCCGGAACTGCTATTGCTCGATGAACCCGTTGCCGGGATGAGTGCACGCGAACGAGACCTAACGGCGGAATTACTCAATCGCATTTCCAAGGGACGCTCGATCATTCTGATCGAACACGACATGGAATTCGTGCGCAAGATCGCCCACCGCGTGACGGTGTTGCACCAAGGCAAAGTGCTCAGCGAAGGAAGTATGGATCAAGTGCAAAGCGATCCCAAAGTGATCGAAACCTACCTTGGGCTCTAGACCATGCTGAAAGTCACTCGTCTCAATGTCAATTATGGTGAAAGTCATGTGATCCGCGACATCAGCTTCGATGTCAACGACGGCGAGACCGTGGCGATCATGGGTCGCAACGGCATGGGCAAGACGACATTGTTAAAATCTTTGATCGGCATTATCCCGGCCAAGAGCGGCAGTATCTTGCTTAACGGCGATGAACTTTATAAGGCCAAGAGCTACGAGCGAGTCGTGCAAGGTATGGCCTACGTTCCGCAGGGCAGGATGGTGTTTCCTTACCTTACAGTGGAGGAAAATATTCGTACCGGTATGGAAGCTAATCCCGATGCCGCTATCCCCGATTACGTCTACAGCACATTTCCCGTATTGAAGGAAATGAAGGACCGCAAAGGCGGCAATCTGTCCGGCGGCCAGCAACAGCAACTGGTCATCGCGCGGGCACTAGTGACTAATCCGAAAGTGCTTTTGTTGGACGAGCCGACTGAAGGTTTGCAGCCATCGATTATTAAGGACATTGCCAAAGCATTGAATAAACTCAAGCAGGAGCGCGAATTTTCAATTGTTGTATCCGAGCAAGTATTGAGTTTCACGATGGAAATCGCTGATCGATTTCTCATCATCGAAAAGGGAGAGTTTGTATATCAAGGGCCGAAAGAATCGGTCGACACACAGAAGATCCACTCGTACCTCACGGTATAAATTTGTTGACGCGGGGCAACCTGCATTTTTCGAGGAGAAGCAAAGATGTTACATGGAGATATTTCTAGCAGTGATGATTGCGTCGGCGTGGCCGTGGTCAACTACAAAATGCCCCGTATGCACACCAAGAAAGAGGTGTTGGAAAACTGCCGCAAGATCGCCGACATGGTCACCGGTATGAAAACTGGTTTGCCGGGCATGGACTTGGTCATTTTTCCCGAGTACTCCACCCACGGCATCATGTACGACAGTAAGGAAATGTATGACACCGCGGCGTCCATTCCTGGTGAAGAAACAGAAATTTTCGCGGCCGCCTGTCGTAAGGCTAACGTCTGGGGCGTGTTTTCTCTCACCGGCGAGCGTCACGAAGAGCACCCTAATAAGGCGCCCTACAACACGCTTATCCTGATGAACAATGAAGGCGAGATCGTGCAGAAGTATCGCAAGATCATGCCTTGGGTGCCGATCGAAGGTTGGTATCCAGGTAATTGCACTTATGTATCGGATGGCCCCAAAGGCCTCAAAATCAGTTTGATCATTTGCGACGACGGTAACTATCCGGAAATCTGGCGCGACTGCGCCATGCGCGGCGCCGAGTTGATCATCCGCTGCCAAGGCTATATGTATCCCGCGAAAGAGCAACAGATCATTATGGCCAAGGCCATGGCCTGGGCGAATAACACCTATGTCGCCGTGGCGAACGCCGCCGGCTTCGACGGCGTTTATTCCTACTTCGGGCATTCCGCCATCATTGGCTTCGATGGCCGTACCTTGGGTGAATGCGGTGAGGAAGATATGGGCGTGCAGTACGCTGCGCTGTCCAAGTTCCTGATCCGTGACGCTCGTAAGAACATGCAATCCGAGAACCACCTGTTCAAGCTCCTGCATCGCGGTTACACCGGCAAGATCAATTCCCACGAAGGCGACAAGGGCGTCGCAGCGTGCCCGTACGATTTCTACAAAAAGTGGATCACCGATCCTGAAGGCGCACGCGAGCAAGTGGAAGCCTTTACGCGCAAAACGGTCGGTACTTCCGAAGCACCTATTGCCGGTATTCCGAACGAGAAAGAAGTCGCCCATCGCTAACAATTGGGATTGCAACCCCCGCTACGGTAACCACGGCGGGGGTTGTTTCTGATATCGATGTAACGATGTCGGCGGAGCATGTTGCACGATCCGTTCACCCTGCAAAACATACACCGGACATTGTCGCCCGGCTACTTTAATTGGGATTTATGCAAACCCTCACGCACATCTTAGGCTACGCCAGCGATCACGACATTGCGCCTCAGCTTCATGATCTGGAGCATGAAGGTGTCGTCCATTACATCACGCTCAAAAAGCAAGACACATTACGACATCGACTGCGCACAGTCACCGACCGTGGAGATGATGTGGCGATTGTCCTGTCGCGTACGGAGCAACTGGCGAACGGTGCAGTGCTATTGCTGGAGTCCCATCGGGCGCTTGTCGTACGGATGGATACCGAACGATGGTTAACTGTGAAAGCCAGAGATACGGCGGCGGCGCTGGAGGTAGGCTATTTCGCCGGCAATATGCATTGGAAGGTCAAGTTCGACGGTGATGCCATCCGCATCGCGCTCGAGGGACCGGAGCAAGGCTACCTGGATCGGCTGCATCATCTTCTCGCCGACAGAAAAGCGCAGCATATCGATGCATAGCGCCCGATCGCTGTTGACGGCCCTACAGCACGGTGACACGTTTTTTCCGAGTGGCAGCATGGCGTTTTCCTGGGGACTGGAAACATTGCACGCCGGCGGACTATTGCCTGCGCCGGCGGATCTCGAATCGTTCCTCCTCGGTCAACTCATTCATCGCTGGGCAACTTGTGATCGCGTTGCATTAGCCCGAACCTATGCAGCGGCCGATGATCTCGATCAGGTGGCAGCGTGCGATTTTGAATTGGAGACGCTCGCGCTTGCTCGCGAACTAAGGGAAGGCTCAGCGCGCGCCGGGGCAACGCTGTTAAGGGTTCACAGCCAGTTAGGTACACCGCAGGCGGACGCTTACCGTGCGCGGGTGAGTAAACGGCTCGCGTGTGGCCATGTGGCGGCGGTACAAGGACTAATCTGGCGCGGAGTGGGAATGTCTCTGGAGGAGGCGCAGGTAACGTCAGCGCATACACTGTGCCTAGGTGTGCTTGGCGCGGCGATTCGGCTAGGCATCATCGGTCACATCGATGCACAGAAAATTCTTCAAACGGCGCACGCAACCATCGATGGCCTGTTGTCGGCGCGCGTCGATAGTGATCTGTCAAGCTTCGTTCCTGCGTCGGAGATCGCCATGATGCGTCACGAAGTCGGCCAATCGCGATTATTTGCAAATTGAGCTAATAGGAAAACACGATGCTCCTAACGCCAACGGAAATGGAACGGCTCACGATTTACACGGCGGCGGAAATCGCGCGCAAGCATCGAGCTAAAGGACTCAAACTCAATCATCCCGAGGCAATTGCCTTTATCGTCGACGAGATCTTGGAAGGTGCAAGGGAAGGGCGCTCCGTCGCCGAATTGATCGGCTATGGTTCGACGCTGTTAAGCATGGACGACGTTATGCCGGGTGTTGCGGACATGATGCCCATTATCCAAGTCGAAGGCACGTTTCCCGATGGCACGAAACTGGTGACAGTTCACGATCCCATTCGTCCAGGCAAAGGGAAGGCCAAGAAACAATCCCAAATTCATCCGGGCGAAATCATCACGCCGGACGAGGACATCGAACTCAACGCCGGACGGCGCAAAGTCAAGATCAAGGCGCTGAACACCGGTGATCGTCCGATCCAGGTTGGGAGCCACTACCATTTCTTTGAGGTGAATCGCGCATTGCAATTTGATCGCGAAAAATCCTATGGCATGCATTTGGATATTCCCGCCGGCACGGCGGTGCGCTTCGAGCCGGGCGAAAGCAAAGAAGTGACGCTGGCGGCGTTTGGCGGAACGGGCGAGGTGTATGGGCTGAATAACCTCACCAACGGCTCAACCCGCAGTCCCGAGCGCAAAGCGCAAGCGCTACAGCTCGCCAAAGACCGCGGCTTCAAGGGAGCCTAACCATGGCGAAGATGACACGCAAAGAATACGCCGCCATGTACGGCCCCACCAAGGGCGATGCGGTGCGTCTGGGCGATACGTCGCTGTTCGCCGAGATCGAGCACGACCACGCGATCCCCGGCGACGAATGCCTACATGGCGGCGGAAAAACACTGCGCGACGGCTTAGGGCTGACCGCCGGTTACGACAGTGCCATGGGCGCGCTCGATATGCTGATCAGCAATGCCGTCATCATCGATCCGGTACTTGGGATAATTAAAGGCGACATCGGTATCAAAGACGGACGCATCGTCGCCATCGGCAAGGCGGGCAACCCTGCCGTGATGGACGGCGTTCATCCGCAATTGATCTGCGCTGCGGCGACCACGGTGCGCGACGCGGAAGGCTTGATCGCCACACCGGGCGGCATCGACGTTCACGTGCATTTCGATAGCGCGCAACTGTGCGAACACGCCATTTCATCGGGCCTGACGACCCTGCTGGGCGGCTCTCTTGGCCCGATCACCGTGGGTATCGACTGCGGCGGCGCATGGAATGTCGGCAAGATGCTGCAAGCCTCGGAGCAGTGGCCGATCAATTTTGGATTTCTCGGACGCGGTAATTCATCCAAGCCGCGCTCGCTCATCGATCAACTCGCCGGCGGCTGCCTGGGACTCAAGATCCACGAGGATTGGGGCGCCATGCCAGCGGTGATCGATACTTGTCTCACTGTTGCCGATGAACTCGATTTTCAGGTGCAGTTGCATACCGACACCTTGAACGAGAGCGGCTTCCTCGAAGATACGCTTGCCGCGATCAATGGCCGCACCATCCACATGTATCACACGGAAGGCGCAGGTGGCGGTCATGCGCCGGATATCATTTCTGTCGCCGGGCACATGAATTGTTTGCCGTCGTCGACCAATCCGACCAATCCGTATACCGTGAATACCTTCGATGAACACCTCGATATGATCATGGTGTGCCATCACTTGAATCCTTCGGTTCCCGAGGACGTCGCGTTTGCCGAAAGCCGCATTCGCGCCCAAACCATCGCCGCGGAAGACGTGTTACATGATATCGGCGCGATTTCGATGCTCGGTTCCGACAGCCAAGGCATGGGGCGCATCAGCGAGGTTATCTGCCGCACTTGGCAACTGGCCAGCAAGATGAAAGATCAGCGTGGCCGGCTGAAAGAGGAAAAGACCAAGCTTGGCGATAACGAACGTATCAAGCGCTACATCGCGAAATACACGATCAATGCGGCGCGAACCTTCGGTATCGATGCCCACATCGGTTCCTTGGAAAAAGGTAAGCTCGCGGACATCGTGCTTTGGCGGCCGGCATTTTTTGGCATTAAACCCGAATTAGTGGTTAAAGGCGGCTTCATTGTCTGGTCTGCAATGGGCGACAGCGCCGCGAGCCTCATGACCTGCGAGCCAGTATTGATGCGGCCGCAATGGGGTGCGTTTGGCAATGCAAAACAATCGTTGAGCGTGAATTTCGTCAACCAACTCGCGGTGGACAATCGCATCGAAGAAAAACTCGGCATACGCAAGGCGTGTCTCGCGGCTCGCGGCACGCGCAAATTGAACAAGCAACACATGCTGCATAACGACATCTGTCCAAACATCACGGTGAATCCGCAGACGTTCGAAGTGTTCATCGATGACAAGTTGGTCACCTGCGAACCTGCCCGCGAGTTGCCGCTCGCTCAGCGTTACATGCTGCGCTGATATGAGCACTCAATTGAAACCGCAACGCCATCCAGGACCCGCGCGTGTCGGCATCGGTGGGCCGGTGGGCTCGGGGAAAACGGCGCTGCTTGAGCAACTGATTCCGCGTTTCATCGCACGCGGTACCGAATTAGCCATCATCACCAACGATCTCGTCACCAAAGAAGATGCGGAGCGGATCAAGCGCAGCGGCCTGATTGCCGCAGATCGCGTGATGGCGGTTGAAACCGGCGCCTGTCCCCATACCGCCATACGCGAAGATCCCACGCTCAACCTGCAGGCAGCCGAATTCATGGAACAGCAATTCAATCCATTGGATTTGATACTGATCGAGAGCGGCGGTGACAATTTGGCATCGTCGTTTTCCCTCGATCTGGTGGACTATTGGCTGTTCGTGATCGATGTGGCCGGCGGCGACGATATTCCGCGCAAGCGCGGCCTCGGCGTGCTGCAATGTGATTTGTTGATCATTAACAAAATAGATATCGCGCCCTATGTGCGCGTTGATCTTGCACGCATGACACGCGAGGCGAAAGAGGTGCGCGCCGGAAAACCAGTATTGCTGACCAACTGCGCTACTGGTGCGGGTGTCGATGCGGTGGTCGAGCAGATTGCCAGGGAGGTGTTGTTTGACCGGTGATCGAATTTTGGCGGCTGATGTTCACGCGCTCGCGATCGGTAACGAGATCAACTCGACGCCCTCTCGGTCGGCCGTGTTGCAGTTTTCCGCCGACGAAGACGGAAGAACCCATATCGCCAAGCAGTTCGCGCCTTATCCATTCCATATTTGTCGACCGTTCTATGTGGCCGGCGATCCGGCGGGCATGGCGACGGTTTACGTCCAATCCTGCGCCGGCGGAATTTTTGAGCATGACCGTTTAGGCTTGACGGTGCAGACGGAGCCGGGAACCCATGCCCACCTGACTACGTCCGCGTCGACCATCATCCACAGCATGCCGATAGGCGACGCAGGGCAGGCGGTCAATCTTATTGCCGGGCGTGATTCGCTACTTGAATATCTACCCGATCCGATGATTCTATTCGCCGGCGCGCGCCTGAACTCCACAGTTAACGTAGCCGTGGATGACGGCGCGCGCGTAATCTTGAGCGATGCGTTTTTGATGCATGATCATCAAGATCAAGGCGCGGCCTTCGATTGGTTTCGCAGCGATATCACCGTTCGTGACGCTAACGATAACGTGATGGTAAGCGATCGCATTCGCATCGACGGCCGGTCGATATTGGCGCGTATTCCTGGCGTCACAGGTCGATTCGCAGCGCACGCGAGCTTCTTGTGCCTTTGCCGCGGAATGTCCGACGATTTGCTTTCAGCGATGCGCGCCGCGCTGGACGCTATCGATGACATTTACACCGGTGTATCCTTGCTTCCAAGTGGCGTCGGCATATTTGCACGCATTCTTGCAGCCGATGGAATTTCGCTGCGCGCCGCGCAACTTTGCTTGTGGTACGAGAGTCGAAAATACTTGACTGGCGTAGTTCCCATTCCACGCCGAAAATAGATCGGTAAACTAATGATATGACCGTCGATATGCTTAAACCTGTCTTATCTATGAATGATTTTGTTAAGCAATATGTGATACACCAGGAACCCTACTATCGCGGCGTGGGTGACGAGATCGAATTGTTCGAGGCGGCCTATTCCGCGCGCATGCCGATGATGTTGAAAGGTCCGACCGGCTGCGGCAAAACCCGTTTTATGGAATACATGGCGTGGAAGTTGGGCAAACCACTCATTACGCTCGCGTGCAATGAAGACATGACCTCGTCGGATTTGGTTGGGC
>JANNFT010000523.1:0-2029 GCA_031380185.1 Pseudomonadota bacterium | reverse complement strand
CACCCAACTCGACGTCGAAGATAAGCGTTACTTCACCGGCCTGCCGAGCCCGTCGGCCGCAGCGCTTTTGGCCGGATTCGTTTGGATTATGGACGACTATGAAATCGTCGGCCGTAAGATCGATTGGATTGTCTGGTGCGTCACGGTCTTCGCCGCGATAAGCATGGTAAGCAACGTTAAGTTCTATAGCTTCAAGGCGCTAAATCTGCGCCGCAGCGTACCGTTCTGGGCGATGCTTGTGATCGTGATGTTTTTCGTCGTAATCACCATCGATCAGGCGCGCGTTTTGTTTGGAATATTTTTGGCCTATTCGCTATCGGGCTACGTGATGTGGGCAATCCAACGTTTTCGTCGCCGACCGGCAAAAGCAGCATTACAGGAGCCGTCCATGACACAGCCGCCATCGGACGAACCCTAAGGCGCTACAATGGCTCAGTTGCAACCGAGCCGCAACTCGTTTATATTTAGGCCATGAACCCGCAACACCTCATCTGCATCACCCGTCTTTCGGCAGCCCTGCTGGGCCTGCTGCTGCGCGTCGCGCGCTAAAAACTCTTACCCTTTTCCCTGTTGGTAGTATTCATGTTAGATTCGGCAAGTGCCGGAATCTGAATTTGTACGTAGCATTTGAAGAGTTGGAGAAGACTATGAAAGACCATCTAATTATTTTCGATACGACCTTGCGCGATGGCGAGCAAAGCCCCGGAGCGACCATGACCCGTGACGAAAAGATTCGTATCGCCAAGTTGCTGGAAAAAATGAAGGTCGACGTGATCGAGGCGGGCTTCCCGGCTGCGAGTCCGGGCGATTTTGAATCAGTGAAGGCGGTCGCTAGCACGATCAAAGATAGCCGCGTCTGTGGACTGGCGCGCGCGACGACGCGCGACATCGAGTTAGTTGCCGAAGCGATCAAGCCGGCGAAGGCAGGACGCATCCACACCTTCATCGCGACCTCGCCGATTCACATGAAAATGAAGCTGCGCATGGAGCCCGACATGGTGGTTGAAGCCGCCGTGAACGCGGTCAAGTTCGCGCGCAATTTTTGTGACGACGTGGAATTCTCGCCGGAAGACGCAGGACGCTCCGATCCTGATTTTCTGTGTCGGATTTTGGAGGCAGTCATCAAAGCCGGCGCAACCACACTGAACATTCCCGACACAGTCGGCTATGCCATGCCGGGCCCGTTTGGCGATTTGATTCGCCAACTGCGCGAGCGCGTACCGAATTCCGATAAGGCGATTTTTTCCGTTCATTGCCACAACGATCTTGGTTTAGCGGTCGCAAACTCGCTGGCTTCGGTCATGAACGGCGCCCGCCAAGTGGAGTGCACCATCAATGGCCTCGGCGAGCGCGCGGGTAACGCCTCGCTGGAGGAAATCGTCATGGCGGTGCGCACGCGGCAAGATTTCTTTGGCTGCGATACGCGCATCGACACGACGCAAATCGTACCCGCGAGCCGCTTGGTTTCTGGCGTCACCGGCTTCGCGGTGCAGCCTAATAAAGCCATTGTCGGCGCCAACGCGTTTGCGCACGAATCGGGCATTCATCAGGACGGCGTGCTAAAAAATCGCGAGACCTACGAAATCATGCGCGCCGAAGATGTCGGCTGGAACGCCAACAAGCTGGTGTTGGGCAAACATTCTGGCCGCAACGCTTTTCGCGCACGCTTGACTGAATTGGGCATCGAGCTGCAATCGGAAGTGCAATTAAACGCAGCGTTCAAGCGCTTCAAAGATCTCGCCGATAAGAAGCATGACATTTTCGACCAAGACCTGCACGCGCTGATGTCCGACGAAGCCGTCACGCCGCACGAAGAACACTTCAAGCTGGTGTCGCTGGTGGCCCATTCGGAAACCGGCGAAACGCCGTTCGCCAAACTCACCCTATCCGCCGGCGGCAAAGAACAGCATGCAGAATCTTCCGGCAGCGGCCCGGTGGATGCGACATTTAAAGCGATCGAAAGCTTGGCAACCAGCGGCGCCGACTTGCTACTCTATTCCGTCAACGCGATCACCAGCGGCACCGATTC
>JANNFT010000448.1:0-1982 GCA_031380185.1 Pseudomonadota bacterium | reverse complement strand
CTTGTGGTGCAGTTGCAGCGTAATATCCGCATCTTCCGCGGAATACTCCGTCGCCGTTTCCACGCTCACCTGATCGAAGCCGATCTGATTCGCGCCTTTGCCCGCGACCTCTTCGAATTTGATGGTCTTCACATCGAGATGACGCGAGGCGAGGCTATCCATATCGTGCGGACGATGGCTTTCCAGCACGTAGGATTGCAGCAGGGTATCGTGCTCCACGCCGTGCAGATGGATATTGTGGTTCGCGAAAATGTGCTGATCGTATTTCAAGTTTTGCCCAAGCTTCTTGATCGCCGGGTCTTCTAAAAGCGGCTTTAAACGCGCAAGCGTTTGATTAAAGTTAAGTTGCGCCGGCGCCCCCGGATAATTGTGCGCCAATGGAATATACGCGCCGCGATGGGGCTCAACGCTGAAGGAAATGCCGACGATCTTCGACGTCATCGGATCCAGACCGGTCGTCTCCGTATCGACACAAACCAAGGGGCAAGATTTAATTTTCTCGATCCAAAGATGCAGCGCCGCCTCCGTCAAAATCATTTCATACTCGCGCGCAATCGATGGCGCATTATTTGCCACTGACGTGGAATCGTCCACCAGCCCTAAGCCCCTGGCAACTTGCTCGTGGGCGTCGCGCTCTAGCTCGCGGCGCCAGGTCTTAAACCCAAAGCGCCCGAATAATTCCACAAGCTTGGTTTTATCCGCGTCTTTCGCGGTGAGATTAATCCAATCAAACGGCAGATCGACATCGCATTTCACCGTCAGCAAGCGGCGGCCTTGCGGCAGCCAATCGAGTGCTTTGCGCAAATTCTCACCGACTACGCCGCCGATCTCGCCGGCATTGGCGATGACGTTATCGAGGGTTTGAAATTGACTCAGCCATTTCACCGCCGTCTTCGGCCCGACTTTTTCCACGCCCGGCACGTTGTCCACGCTGTCGCCCACCA
This sequence comes from Pseudomonadota bacterium, assembly GCA_031380185.1. GTDB lineage: Bacteria > Pseudomonadota > Gammaproteobacteria > Burkholderiales > JALYOK01 > JALYOK01. The sequence goes on along the minus strand of JANNFT010000448.1, from coordinate 1,038 downwards.
GGGTCATATAGTCGACAATGCGAGTTGGCTCGACGCCGAATTTCGCGAGCACGCCGGGCTCATCCAAAGTCTCATTGCTCATGGTGTTAATCAGCGTTACGTGGGGCGTAACGAGTTGCGTGAGATCTTTGTCGCCGGTGGAAATGACGGTTTTCGCGCCGCGCGATTCGGCGTGTTTTGCCAACGTGCCGATCACGTCATCGGCCTCGACACCATCAATCATCAGCAACGGCCAACCGAGTGCAGCGATGGTTTCCAGCAATGGCTCGATCTGCACGCGCAAATCGTCCGGCATTGGCGTGCGCGTCGCCTTGTATTCGGGATACCAATCGTCGCGAAAGGTCTTGCCCTTCGCGTCCATCACGCAGGCCAGATAATCCGGCTTATAATCCGAGCGTAATTTGCGCAACATATTGATCACGCCGTAAATCGCGCCGGTCGGTTCGCCTTGCGGGCTGCGCAAGTCGGGCAAGCCGTGAAATGCGCGATACAGATAGGACGAACCGTCCACCAACAATAATGTTTGCATGAGAGATTATGAGTCTGGATAAAAAGATACCGCCGTTGGCGGACCGTGAGTTAATGTCGCGCGCCAACTACACCGCGCGTGAATCGTGGCGCATGTTTGAGATTATGGCAGAATTCGTCGAGGGCACGGAGAGGCTCGCGACGATTCATCCGGCTGTCAGCATCTTCGGCAGCGCGCGCACGCAAGCGCACCATCCCTATTATTTGTTAACAGAACAAATCGCGCGCAAGTTGTCTGACTCAGGCTTCAGTGTCATCTCGGGCGGCGGGCCAGGCATCATGGAGGCGGCGAACAAGGGCGCCTATTTCGGCAAGTCGCCATCGGTAGGCCTCAACATTCGCTTGCCGCACGAGCAGAGCGACAACCAGTATCAAGACATTACATTGTCGTTCCAACATTTCTTTGCGCGCAAAGTGATGTTCGTGAAATACGCATCGGCGTATGTGGTCATGCCCGGTGGCTTTGGTACACTTGACGAATTGATGGAAGCAATGACCCTGACGCAAACT
>JANNFT010000432.1:0-2838 GCA_031380185.1 Pseudomonadota bacterium | reverse complement strand
GATGCTCGCAGCCGTGAGGTATTTTCGTATCAGGCGCAGATTGTCCCCAGCAACCGCATTGCCGTTCCGGCGCCTTAAGCCTCTGCGATCCGCCGGCGTAGAGATTGGCGCGATTATTCGCAGCCACTCCCAGAACAATTTGTAATTCACATAACGCTAAAAACGACAAGGCCTGCTCAATTGCAGGCCTTGTCGCATCGTCATCTGGCGCTACGATTACGTAAAATCGACGACTCGAATTAATTCCAGGCGCCCGAACGGAAGCGGTTTTTTCGCAGGCCTCCATTTCGTTTCAGTCCCAGTAAAAATCCAAAATCAACGTTGTTAGCGCAGGCAACGCCAAACTTAAAAATTCTATTGTTTTACACATTTGCGCAACATTCGTTACCGGGCTCGGAAAGCGGTTTCTGGATATTGAACCCCGCCAACGCCGTTTGAAATTCTTCCGAGTATCTCCGACTTAACTCAGGCAAAGGAAATTGACGCCATGAAAGCACTAACTCGGTGTCCTTTAGTTGTCATTCTGAGGTCCCTTCGCTGCGCTCAACGGTAAACTCCGGCCCGAAAAATCTGCTTCTGTTCGCGAGGGGAAAGCAGGTTCTTCGCCGTAGAATTTACCCTCGAGCACAGCGAAGGGCTCAGAATGACCATGTTTGATTTTTAGAGATTTCCTGAAGTTAGCGCGTAAGCGCGAAGGCGGGAATCTAGCGTCGTTGGTAAAAGTCACTGGATCCCTGCCTTCGTCGGAATGACGCAATGTTTTCTCAGAGTAACGGGCGTTTCGCAGGCGTCACCAAATCATGGTTTCGCCGCCTCAGCGTACAATACGCCCTCACTTTCAGGAATCCCGATGCCTAACGACAATTCAAATCTACCGCTACCGCTCTTATTTTCGCCGCTAAAATTGCGCGGCGTGACACTCAAAAACCGCATAGTGATTTCGCCCATGTGCCAATATTCGGCTGTTGATGGCGTTGCCAACGATTGGCATTTAGTTCATCTCGGTCAATTCGCGATGGGTGGCGCCGGGCTCATTTTTTGCGAAGCTGCCGCCGTCGAAGCGCGCGGCCGCATCACCCATGGCGATCTCGGGATTTGGAGCGACGCGCACATCGAGCCGTTGGAACGGGTGACGGACTTCATCAAAGGCAATGGCTGTGTGCCGGCGATTCAGCTTGCTCATGCCGGGCGCAAAGCGAGCATGCAGCGGCCTTGGTTTGGTAACGCGGCACTGAATGACGCGGATACCCGCCGCGGCGATCTCGCTTGGAACATCGTCGGCCCGAGCGCCGATCCTGTTGCTCCGGGTTGGCTCATGCCGCACGAATTGTCCGTTGCTGAAATCAAACAAATTATCGATCAGTGGAAAGCAGCGGCGCGGCGTTCGATTGCCGCCGGCTTTGATGTGCTGGAAGTTCATGGCGCCCACGGTTATCTATTGCACAGCTTCCTGTCGCCGCTCTCCAATAAACGTAGCGATGTCTATGGCGGCAGCTTCGAAAATCGGATTCGCCTCGCGTTGGAAATTGTCGAGGTGGTGAGAAATGAATGGCCGGAAGATAAGCCGTTATTTTTTCGCACCTCGTCGTCGGATTATGTCGACGAAGGATGGAAAATCGAAGACACGGTTGCGCTCGCCCGCCGGCTTAAAGACCTTGGCGTTGACGTGATCGATTGTTCGTCCGGCGGAATTTCCGGTTCAGCGACGGCAGCGCCGATCAAGCGCTTTCCCGGTTTTCAAGTGCCCTACGCCGAGCAGGTAAAAAAACAAGCAGGAATAATGACGCAAGCGGTTGGTATTGTATTGAACGGCGCGCAAGCGGAAGAAATTTTGCAATCGGGCCGCGCCGATCTTATCGCCATCGGCCGGGAGGCGCTGTCCGATCCGCATTGGCCTTTGCGTGCGGCGCGTGAATTGGGCGCCGACCCGCAGTTCGCGCTGTGGCCGAAGCAATATGGCTGGTGGCTCGACGCGCGCGCGAAAACATTGCAACTCACTAAATAAGCAGTGTCGAGTCCGTCGCAATCGCGCTCCAGCATCGTGCTGGTGGTGCTGATCACGTTGATCTGGGGATTCAACTGGGCGACGATGAAGGTCGTGTTGAGCGAAGTTCCGCCGTTGACATTTCGCTCCTTGTGCATGGGCGCCGGCGCGATTGGGCTTTTCGCAATCGCCAGATTCAACGGCTTATCGATACGCGTGCCGGAAGGTCAATGGACTCGGCTGATGGCGAGCGCGTTGTTCAACATCACCGGCTGGAATCTGCTGATTGCCTTCGGCTTGAAATACGTCGCCGCCAGCCGCGGTGTGATTCTCGCTTACACCATGCCGATGTGGACCGTGTTGTTGAGCATGATTTTTTTGCATGAGCGACTGACCGGAAAGCGAGCGCTCGGCCTCGCGTTCGGCATGGTCGCGATGCTGATTTTGGTCAGCGTGGAATTCGCGCAACTGAAGGCGGCGCCACTCGGCGCCTTGCTGATCGTCGGCGCGGCGTTGTCGTGGTCTGTCGGCACCATCGTCTTGAAGCGCTTTCCGGTCGATCTGCCAACGACGTCGATGACGGGCTGGACGATGGTTCTCGGCGGCATTCCGATTTGGTTCGCCACGCCATTTTTCGAGCGAGTATCGATCGGCAACATTAGCTTTTGGCCCGCGCTCGGCGTGGTCTACAACATGCTGCTCGCAGTGATTTTTTGCTATTGGGCGTGGAACAAGCTGATCAGTCGCGGCTCCGCCAGCGTGACGTCGCTATCGACGCTGATGATTCCGGTGCTGGGCGTGTTCAGCAGTATGTGGTTTCTCGGTGAGCAACCGCGCTGGCAGGAATTCAGCGC
>JANNFT010000392.1:0-5397 GCA_031380185.1 Pseudomonadota bacterium | reverse complement strand
CCCGGTGCGGAGCCAAGGTCTATTTCACTGAAGCGCGCGACCGCGTCGCCAGGCGCAAAATCTTCTAACTCGAAGAACTGACGTACTTCAATCTCAGCCTCTTTTCCTTCACCCGCAGGATTCGGGTAACGCTTAGTCCATTCTATTGCCTCGTCTCTCGATTTCACCTGAATGATGGTGTAGCCGGCGATCATTTCCTTCGTTTCGGCGAATGGGCCATCGGTCACGAATCGTTTTTGACCGTCGTACTTTATGCGCCAGCCTTTCGAGCTGGACTGGAGCCCGGAGGCATCGAGCAAGATGCCGGCTTTCGCCAATTCCTCGTGGTAGGCCGCCATGGCGGCGAGGAGCTTCTCCTCCGGCATGACGCCGGCTTCGGAATCTTTGTTGGCTTTGACGATAATCATAAATCGCATGGCCATACCTCCTTTCAGGGTGCAATTCGGTTTTGGGCGCGAGGGTTGCGAACCTAGCTCGCTGCCGCTAGCCAACTATTTGACACTCGAACAGGCGATTCGGGAATCGACATATTGCGACAAATAAAGCGAACTTGGCGTATTAAATCTACGCCAGTCGAAGACAATGCGACCGGATGCGGTCGCATTTTTCATAGGCTCGCGGCATGGCAAAATTACTTGTTTTGCGTGGGACCGGAAGCACCGGTTTCCGCCTTGGCGGCGGGTATAACAGCCAGTAATTCTACCTCGAAATTCAGTGTCGCGTTCGGCGGGATCGACCCGCCTGCGCCTTGGTCGCCGTAAGCGATTTCCGGCGGGCACACCAGTCGCGCCTTGCCACCCACTTTCATTTTTTGCAAACCTTCGCCCCAGCACTTTATAACGCCGCTCAATGCAAAGTCGATCGGTTCGCCGCGCTTGTAAGAGCTGTCGAACTCGGTTCCGTCGATCAGCGTGCCGCGGTAATTTGCTTTGACCGTGTCATCGGCGCTTGGATTTGTGCCGGCGCCTTCCTTGAGCGGAATGTAGATCAAGCCGGTGATTGTTTTAACCGCACCGGTTTCCATGGCCGCTTTTTCGGCGAAGGTTTTGCCTACAGCGGCTTGTTTGCGGGCTATCAGTGTCCGGCGCAGGTTAGCTAATTCTTGGACTTTCGGGCCATAAATCTCGCCTTCAACGGCCAACTTGGCCCCGGTCGCCGAATCGTTTAAACCCTTGGCGACCAATGCCACTTCTTCCGGCGACAAATCAAATACCGAAAGTTGCTTGCCGATAATTGCGCCAAGGGTATAAACGGTCTTTTGCTCTTCGGTCATGTCGGCGGCAGAGCTAGCGAATGCAGCCATGGCGCACGCCAAGACGATAAATATTCTTTTCATGGATTTCCTTAGTTGAAGGTGGAACGGCTTAGGCGATATTTAACGCGGCACTATAGCGCCGCGTTCATACGGGGTCAATTTATTGTGTTGGGGCCGCCCGTCGTATGCAAGAAAGCCTCGCCATCATCCGCGCGCGCTGTGCGCACCCTACCGATGCTGCGCCACGAGCCCCGCCCCGCTTGGCGTCTGGCAGGGTATGCCCTACGAGGGTCTATTCATGCGGGTCCCCAGCCATCGTTATTGACGGCGCCATCGGCAATGATCGATTATTGAACTTGTAGGTTGGCGCTGACGCAGGAAGCCTAACACTGCGTTCCTCGCAAGCACGTTGGGTTTCGTGCCTCAACCCAACCGACTGGGATTATTTATCCGCCCGCAATTGCACCTACGATCAAAAAAGGTTCCACGCCGTTTTCGACGGATTCGGGCAGCGGCGCGTCTGCTGATTCGTGAGAAAGATCTCGTTCACACGCGAAGAATCGCACCAGCGGTCGGCGCTGCCCTGTGACTTGATCGCGGATCATCCCGCGTAGCATGGGGTGGCTGATTTCGAGCGCATCGAGCAGCGTGGTTTGCGTCACCAAACCCTGAATGTCAAGTTGAACTTCGCCGTTCACGCGCGCCAGGATGCGCAGGTGCGACGGCAGCACAACACGGATCACGGCACGGTCTGCACTTCGACCGACAACACGCCCGGAAGATCGCGCACGATCGGCGCCCAGTGGTCTCCGGAATCGGCCGATGCGTACACCTGGCCGCCGCTGGTGCCGAAATATATGCCGCAGGGATCAAGCGAATCGACGCACATCGCATCGCGCAACACATTGACGTAACAATCGCTCTGCGGCAAGCCGTTGGTGAGCGCTTCCCAGTCGTTGCCCCCGGTCTTGCTGCGATACACGCGCAATTTGCCGTCGGGCGGATAGTGTTCCGAATCGCTCTTGATCGGCACGACGTAAATCGTGTCTGGATCGTGGGCATGGACCTCGATCGGAAAGCCAAAATCACTCGGCAAATTGCCGCTGATTTCGCGCCACGAGTCACCGCCGTCATCGCTGCGCATCACGTCCCAGTGCTTTTGCATGTACAGCACATTCGGCCGAGCGCGATGCATCGCGATGCGATGCACACAGTGGCCGACTTCGGCGGTCGGGTTGGGAATATAAAGCGAATGCAGTCCGCGATTAATCGGTTGCCATGTCGCGCCCGCATCGTCGCTGCGAAACGCGCCCGCCGCCGAGATGGCGACGAACATGCGCTGTGGATTGCTCGGGTGCAACAGAATCGTATGCAGACACATGCCGCCTGCGCCGGGCTGCCAAGAAGAACCCGAGCCATGGCCGCGCAGCCCCGCGAGTTCGTGCCACGATCGCCCGGCGTCGGTGGAGCGGAATAAGGCGGCATCTTCAACCCCGGCGTACACTGTGTCCGGATCGGTCAGCGACGTTTCCAAATGCCAAACGCGTTTAAATTCCCACGGATGCGGCGTGCCGTCGTACCACTGGTGCGTGCCGGTGACGCCATCGTACTCAAACTTGTTCCCCACTGGCTCCCAGGTCTTGCCGCCGTCGTTGGAGCGTTGGATCATCTGCCCAAACCAACTGCTGCACTGCGACGCATACAGCCGATTCGGATCGGCGGGTGATCCTTTGAGGTGATAAATCTCCCAACCGCCGAAGTGCGGGCCGCTGACGTCCCAGCGATCGCGCTTCGCATCGCCCGTCAATACGAACGCGCCTTTCTTAGTGCCAACCAGTACCCGTACTGCGCTCATTGTTTTCTCCTTCTCGCTTTCGATGAACTTTCAAATCGCTGCGTTTGATTCCATGTAGAAAGGTTCCCAAATGTGGCCATCCAAATCCTGGAAACCATGGGCGTACATGAAGCCGTGGTCTTGCGGTTCCTTGTAGGTTGTTCCCCCCAGCTTCGATCGCGTTGCGCACCATCTTGTCGACCTCAGTTCGGCTTTCGAGGGCTAACGCCACGAGTACTTCCGTGCTCTTCTTTGTATCGCAAATCTCCTTGGGCGAGAATGTTTTGAGCATCGCATTCACCAACAACATGGCATACATGTTTTCACCGATGATCATGCAAGCGGCATTTTCGTCCGTGAATTGCGGGTCGAATTTGAAGCCAAGTTTGGTAAAAACCGCCACCACCTTTTTGAGGTCCGCGACCGGTAAATTTACAAATATTTGTTTGACCATATTCCTTCCTTTCGTAGATCAATTATCCTGTAAACGGTCAAAACTATTGAGCGTTACGTGATTCTTGGCAATCGACAATTTGATACGCCGGCGCCTCACCCTTTTTCCCTTCTCCCAAAGGGATAGGGGAACGACTCCCTTCTCCCTTTGGGAGAACGGTTGAGGATGAGGGGGCGGCGTGTCACGTAATATGAGTTGCTCCATATGCAGCCGGCAGCCCCGAGATTTCGATCACCGGACGAATCTCAACGGTTCCCTTGCGCGCCATCGGAATCCGTGCGGCGATCGCTATTGCGTCGTCGAGATCCTTCGCATCGATCAGGAAATAACCGCCGAGTTGTTCGCGCGTCTCGGCAAACGGACCGTCGGTGACAAAGCGTTTGCCTTCGCGTATCCGAACACTCGTCGCCATCGCAACCGGGTGTAGTGGGTTGGCGGCTAGATATTTTCCATCCGCGTGAATCTCGAGCGCAAGTTGGGTGGATTCGATGTAACACGCCTGCCGCTCGGCCTCGCTTAATACCTGTTCGTCCAAGTAAATTAGCAACATGTATTTCATTGAGATATCTCCTCTGCCGCCGGCTCATAGGCGTCTTCTTGCAACTCGGATTTATGTTTGTTCATGGACTTGCTTTAAACGAGCGATGTCCAATTTCGTCATCTGTAGAATCGCCTTCATGACGTGTTCTGTTTTGTGCGGATCGCCATCGTTCATCATCTCGCTTAGGGACGCAGGAACGATCTGCCACGAAACGCCATATTTATCCTTAAGCCAGCCGCATTGTCCCGGCTGCCCGCCTGCCGAAAGTTTATCCCATAACTCGTCGATTTCCAATTGCGATTGACAGTTCACGACCAGCGATATCGCCTCGCTAAACTTGAAAAGCGGGCCGCCGTTCAACGCATGGAATTGTTGACCGTCAAGCTCGAAATGCACCGTCATCGCCGAGCCCTTCAGCCTTCCGCTGATTTCGGCCGCTGCGTCGCCGTAGCGGGTAACCGTTCCGATCTTGGAATTTTTGAAAATGGCGGTATAGAACTTCGCTGCTTCCTCGGCTTGATGGTCGAACCAGAGGTGAGTGACAATTTTTTGCATTGCGGCTTACTCCTTATTCATGCGCCTTGTCGACGAAAATCAGGCGTACGTAATGGTGAATTCGACATTGTCCAAATCAACGGCTGTTGTTCTCTAGTCGAATGGCCATTCCCGAAATCGACATCGGGACGGACGTTGAAGAAAAATGTTCTCGCGGCGCCTCAGTCCGCCAATTCGCGCAGGCGTCGCCGCAGAAATCGTCGCTCCGGTTCCTGTTGCGTGAGCGCTAGCGCGCGTTCGTACGATGCTCGAGCTTCCGCGATCTGCCCGAGCCGCCGGCAAAAGTCTGCACGAGCCGAATGCGCCAGGTGATAGTCCGTGAGATCGCCGCGCACCAGAATGGCGTCCGCCAGCACCAGCCCCGACGCCGCGCCGTCGCGCATGGCAACCGCCACGGCGCGATTTAGTTCCACGACGGGCGACGGATTGGCGCGCAGCAACAGGTCGTAAAGGCCAACGATCCGCGCCCAATCGGTCGCCGCGGCATTGGGCGAATTGGCATGCACCGCCGCGATTGCCGCTTGAATCGAATACAGCCCGGCCTGGTTCGACGCCAACGACCGTTGCGCGAACACTAAGCCTTCGGCGATCTGATCGCGATTCCACAATGCGCGGTCTTGATCGTCCAGCAAAATGAGGTCCCCATTCGGCGCGCTGCGCGCCAGGTGGCGCGATTCCTGCAACAACATGAGCGCCAATAATCCCAGCACCTCGGGGTCGGGTAGCAATCCGGTCAAAAGCCGCCCCAGGCGGATCGC
>JANNFT010000375.1:0-1611 GCA_031380185.1 Pseudomonadota bacterium | reverse complement strand
TAGATAAAATCCGACAGGGAATTTTGGTTATCGATACGCGACGGCAAATTGAACGAGGTGTAGGTAAAGATGCGATCAACGACGACGCTGTATGACATATTGCCATTGGCGTCATAAACGTAGGCGCCGTTGGTGACGCCGTCGAGAATACCTGTGGCGTTACCCGCAATGCTGGTGACCGCGTGCGGACGCGGCGATCCGATGGCGGGATAGGTGAGCGTGCCGAGATCGGATTTATAGGTGAGATTGCCGATGGCGTTGTATTGATAGGTTTTGGTCTGCGCTGTGGCGCCGGTCATCGAGGTTTGCGTGAGGCGGCTCACAGTTCGTAGGGCGCAATCGCACAGTATTGCGCCGCATGCAACGCAATCAATCCTCCTATCGCAGATTCAACCCCAGGCTGTCATCCACCCAAATTGCGGCGTAGACGCCCGCCGAGCAGATCAACGTGCCGAAGCAACAGATTATTGCCGTGGTGTCCCAGTAGATTCACGGTTAAGAACCCGGCGCCGCCGCGGCGCCAGGCGCGACGGTAGTTGGAGCTGTGTTAGGTCTATCGCGTATTGCGACACGGACCCTGCGGCGCAATGCTGCGCGATTGCGCCCTGCTGGACTTTGGCACATCTTGATGCCGCTGGGTTGGGAGCAGTCCATTTCATTGCCCTACGAGCTCTTGTCATTGCGAGGAGCGAAGCGACGAAGCAATCTCGTATTTCGGCGCCTTGGAAAACCAGATCGCGTCGTCGCACAAAACACTCCTCGCAATGACAATGGATATCGACGCACAATCATTGGCCTGCAAGCCAGCATTCAGCGGCTGGCCTATGGCCATGCGGCTTCCCATCCTTGCCTTGCCAGGAAGCAGACGAAATAACCCTCGCGGCAGCACAGACAAAAATGTCGGGTGCAATCCAATTGCACCGATCAAATGAATCATTCGGCGCAATGTCCCAAGGCCACGCGGTATTGATTGCGCCCTACCGGGCCTTGGTCAGCGCGGTGGCGCCGGTCATGGTGGTGTTGGTTAGGCGATTTGAGGGGGTCGTAGGTGATCGCCCGTTACGCAGCCTTTCGCTGCCGTTGTGCCTGTATTAACACGGCCTTCACTTCCCGACGCACCAATTTCTTGATGTCCGCACTTAGCTCAGGTTCAACACCGAGATAATCCCGCAACGCGGCATTGATCAGCGTTTGGTAGCCGATTCCTTGTGCTTCGCTGCGCGTGCGAAATTCCGTTAATACCGGCGTATCGATCCAAATCGTAATCCGGCTTTTCTCCGTCCGCAGCCGATTCAGCAATGGGACGGCCGTTGCCCGCTTCGCTTTGGCGAAGTCTGCATTTTTGTATTTTTCATATACGTCCTGTTTCATAGCGTTTCCTTTGCTTATCGTTGGCTTTCCAGGCGGCGATGAGGCGAATTTCTTCGTCTCGGTAAGTGAACACGACAACTAATATTCGCCCAACGGCATCTGTGCCGAGTTGAAGAAATCGTTGTTCATCCACGGCGTCCTTATCTTTCCAGGTAAGCGCGAACGGATCGAGCAACACGGCTTGGGCATCCTCAAAATCGACGTCGTGCTTTTTTGATGTTCGCGGCGTTTTTCTTAGGA
>JANNFT010000354.1:0-2822 GCA_031380185.1 Pseudomonadota bacterium | reverse complement strand
CGCAGGAACTCGACCAATTCGGCGACTTCTTCTTTGGCTTCGTCCACGCCGGCGACGTCGGCAAACGTCACTTGATTGGCATTCTCGTCGAGCATTTTTGCCCGGCTCTTGCCAAAGGAGAACGCGCCGCCGCGTCCGCCTCCTTGCATTTGGCGCATGAAAAATACCCAGACGCCGATGATGAGCAAGAACGGGAACCATGAGATGAATACGTTAAGCCAGAACGAGCGTTCCTCTTCCGGTTCGGCGTCGATGCGCACGTTGTAACGGCGCAGATCGTCGATCATGAAAATATCGCCGGGTGTATAGGTCAAAAAGCGCTTGTCGTCGTTCGATAACCAACGTATGGTGCGGCCGTCCACCTTGGCAGAGCGGACCTGACCTTGCTTGGCCTGATCCATAAATTCCGAGTACGGCACCGTGTTACTCGACTGCTGGCTGCTAAATTGATTAAATAAAGTCATCAACACTAGAGCGATGATGAGCCAGATGCCGACATTCTTAACGAGGTTGTTCAACGTCGTTCCTTATAGCTAGTTGACCTAATATCATAATGTATTCCCAGCCGCAGGGCAAAAACGCCCGCCGCCGCAAATCTTCGCAATCTTATTTCGGATTCAGCTTCAAGCCGCGTCCGAGCAAGTAAAGCTCGCGGCTCTCTTCGCGCGAGGCCTTCGGTTTACGCGGCGCAACCTTCACAAAAGTCGCGAACAACGCCTGGCGAAATGCCTCAAAATCCGCGCCCTGAAACACTTTGACCAGCAACGCGCCACTCGGTTTCAACACATGCTTGGCGAATTCCAATGCGTCTTCGGCCAAATTAAACACCCGCGCCTGATCCGCACTCGGAATACCACTCATGTTGGGGGACATATCGCAAATCACAAGATCAACGCCGCCGGCAGGGAATTCTTGGCAAAACTGCGCTTGGATTTCTAAATCAGTAAAGTCACCCTGAAAAAAGCTCACATGGGCGAGCGCTTCCATCGGTAATAGGTCGATCGCGAATACTCTGCCACGAGCGCCGACGCGAGCGCCGGCCACCTGCGACCAGCCTCCCGGCGCCGCGCCGAGGTCGACGACCAACGTTCCCGGCAAAAGCAGTTTGTCGCGCTGGTTGATTTCCAATAATTTATACGCCGAGCGCGAACGATAGCCCTCGCGCTTCGCCAGTTGCACGTAGGTGTCGTTGATGTGGCGCTGAACCCAGGCTTTGCTAGAGGGTTTAAGCGGCATCCGTTACAATCGCATCATGTTAACTCTAACCCCGACCCAGCGCCGTGTTCTGCGCGCGCAAGCCCATCATTTACAACCCATTGTCATGATCGGCAACGCTGGGCTCAGCGCCGCCGTCAAAAAAGAAATCGATCTCGCTCTACGTCATCACGAAATAATTAAAATTAAAATCGCGAGCGACGATCGGCAGGCCCGCGAACAAATGCTAACGGAAATCTGTGACGATCTTGCCGCCGCTCCAGTACAGAAAATCGGCAAAACCCTGATCGTTTATCGCGCAGCCGAAGAACCGAAGATCGAATTTCCAAAATAGGCATACGCTGGACGGCGCATGGATACTGGATCGCAGATCATATGCCGTGAATTGCCGCTCTAATATTGCCTCTTGGCTTAATGCCTATCTTTGTCCGATAAACCAATAACAAATCGATGTGTCATCCGCGCTAGCCGTACCGCACATCCAATATCTCATATTCCCGCACACCGCCTGGCGCCATCACTTCAACCACATCACCCGCATATTTTCCGATTAGTGCTCGCGCCGTCGGTGAACTGATGGAAATTTTCCCTTGCTTTATGTCTGCCTCGTCTTCCCCGACGATTTGATACGTAACACCAACCTTGCCGGCAATATCTTGCAATTCAACAATCGACGCGAACACGCAACGACCATCCGGATCGAGCAGGGACGGATCGATGATCTGCGCGTTCGATAGCTTGGATTCCAATTCCTGAATGCGGCCTTCGATAAAACTCTGCCGCTCCTTCGCTGCGGCGTATTCCGCGTTCTCCGACAAATCGCCATGGGCGCGGGCTTCAGCTATGGCCTGAACGATAGTCGGGCGACCAACGGTCTTGAGCTGAATCAATTCGTTTCGCATCAGATCTGCGCCGACTACCGTCAATGGAACTTTTTGCATGGACTTTCCTTTTTAACTGAGATTATTTAAAGACTCGCGTGGAGCGCTTGCAAACTGTAGACATCTATTTCACTCATCTGCTGCATGCCAAGGCATGCGGCGCGCGCGCCGGAAAGCGTGGTGTAGTACGTAACCTTGCCCTGCAAGGCGGCGTTGCGGATTGACCAGGAATCTTGAATCGCGCGGCGATTGTCTTCCACCGTGTTCACGATCAAGCTGATTTCTTTATTCTTAATCATATCGACGATATGCGGCCGGCCCTGGGCGACCTTGTTCACCGCCGTCACAACGATATCCATCTCGGTCAAATATCCCGCGGTGCCGCGTGTGGCGACGAGTTGGAAGCCAAGCTGGAGTAAAGTCTTGGCAATTTCGACGACGCGCGAACGGTCTTCATTTTTCACGCTGATGAAGGCTTTACCCTTCTTCGGCAACTTCACGCCCGCAGCGAGTTGCGATTTCAAAAATGCTTCGGCAAACGTTTTACCGACACCCATCACCTCGCCGGTGGATTTCATTTCCGGGCCGAGAATCGTGTCGACGCCAGGGAATTTGATGAACGGAAACACGGCTTCTTTCACCGAGTAGTAAGGAGGGATAATTTCGGCCGTGACGCCTTGTTCCTTTAAGGTTTTGCCGACCATGCAACGCGCGGCGATCTTGGCA